>JAGDMB010000024.1 GCA_017860375.1 Bacteroidota bacterium
AGAACACATAGTTTTCTCCTTTCAGGGCAATGGTGGCATCGATGGCATTTTTCACCTGGGTGGCTGCCCAGGGGATGACATGGAAATCGGGGTTTGTGGAAGCCCCGTTCATGAATCGGGGATTCCCGAACAGGTTAGCCGTTCCCCACAGCAATTTCACACCGGAGGCTTTTTGTTTTTCTTTGGCATAATCGACCATGGTCTGAAGCCTTTTTTCGGATTCGGCAATCGTATCCGCTTCCTTCACCAGGTCATAATCGTGAAAGCAATAGAAATTCAGGCCAATTTTGGTCATGAATTCAAAGGCTGCATCCATTTTGTTTTTCCCGGCGGTTACCGCATCCCTTGCACCGTCCCAGGGAAAATCCTTGGTACCGGATCCAAAGGGATCCCCTCCGGTTCCGCAAAGGGTATGCCAGTATGCCATTGCAAACCGGAACTGATCCTTCATGGATTTTCCGGCTACGATCTTGTTCTCGTCGTAGAATTTGAAGGCAAGCGGATTTTTGGATTCGCGGCCTTCGAACTTGATTTTCCCGATCTTCGGGAAAAACTCCTTACTGCCAGTTACAATTTTCATAGTTGTTGAATTAGATTATACATTGCATTGTTTGATTCCGTTCAGGTTATGGTAAGCACATCCGGTCAGATGCTTTTCAGCTGGTCGTTCCATACATGATAGGCATCCCGGTATGCATTTCTTTTGGAATCATCGGGATACACCGTTTCCAGTTTTTTGAGATGCTGAAAGGCTTCGCCGAATGATTTATAAATGCCTGCACCCAGGCCTGATGCCAGGGCAGCACCCCGGGAACCATCGGTATCGTATAGTTCAATCGTTGCCCCGGTTGAAGTTGCCAGCGCCTCCTTGAAAACAGGACTCAGGAACATGTTGGCATTGCCGGCCCGGATAACAGAAGGTTGAATGCCTATCGCCTTCATAATCTCAATACCGTAGGTAAAAGAGAACACAATTCCTTCCTGGGCGGCCCTCAGCACATGGGCTTTATGGTGCACATTGAAATTGATCCCCGATATGCGGCATCCTGAATCACGGTTGCCAAGCATCCTTTCTGCACCATTGCCGAAAGGCAGTATGGTCAACCCTTCACAGCCTATGGGTATGGGTGAAGCAAGCCCGTTCATCTGATTGTAATCCAGGTCTCCCGCCATATTTTTCTTCAGCCATGAATTCAGGATACCGGTACCGTTTACACATAACAGAATGCCGAGACGGGTCTCAGCAACTGTGTGGTTCACGTGGGCAAAGGTATTTACACGAGACTGGGGATCGTATTTCACGACGTCGCTGACGCCGTAAACCACACCCGATGTACCGGCGGTAGCTGCAATTTCTCCGGGATTCAGTACATTCAATGAAAAAGCATTGTTGGGCTGGTCACCGGCACGGTATGAAACCGGGGTACCGGCCTTCAGTCCAAGTTCACCGGCAGCCTGCTGCGAAAGCAATCCCTGAATGGCAAACGTAGGTGTGATAACGGGTATCCGATCACGGTCGATTCCATATTCATGCAGAACCAGTTCCGACAATTCATTTTTCTGGAAATCCCAGAAGATCCCTTCCGACAGTCCCGATATGGTTGTCTTTATATCCCCTGTCATTCGTGCGGCAATAAAATCTCCGGGCAGCATTACTTTATCGATCTTGCGGTAGATTTCCGGTTCGTTTTGCTGTACCCATTTCAGTTTTGATGCGGTAAAATTCCCGGGGGAATTCAACAGGGAAGACAGGCAGCGTTCCGTCCCCATGCTGGCAAAAGCAGCATTCCCTATTTCCACCGACCGGCTGTCGCACCAAATGATGGAAGGCCTGAGTACACGACCCTCGCGGTCAACGATTACCAGTCCATGCATCTGGTAGGATATCCCTATGCTTTTTATATCGGCTGTGTCAATTCTGGCCTGCTGCAGCACATCGGCCAGTGCAAGCTGAAGGTTTTTCCACCAGGTTGAGGGTTCCTGTTCTGCCCATCCCGGTTTTGCTGCTATGATAGGCATTTCCTGCCTGGGCTGGAAAGCCGTTGCAAGACATATTCCGGTTGCAGCATCCAGCAGGCTTGCCTTAACCGAAGAACTTCCGACATCAAATCCAAGGATATACATACAATAGTTTTTTAGGTTACAGAAGGATTACAGGATGAAGATGGTATGATCTTTTTTTAAAAGTAGGTATTTTTCATTATCAAACACATGCAAACGGGCCGGCTTGTGGGGGACTCCTTTCTGCCTTTCGTTAAGCGGTTCGATGTAGGGCAGTCGCTGAATTTTTTTACGGAAATTACGGTTGTCAAGCGAACAGCCCAGGATAGCCTCATACAACCGCTGCAACTGATTGATAGCAAATTTATCGGGCAGGAGTTCAAAGCACAGGGGCTCTGTAAGCAACTCCCTACGCAGCACCTCCATGCCGTTTTCAATGATCCGGTTGTGATCAAAGATCAGCGCGGGAATGGAAGCGCATGGGTACCAGCAGGCATGGTATGCAATCGAAAGGTCGGTTTGGATACTGTGGTTGATTTTAACCAGTGAATAATACGCCACAGTGACTACCCGTTCAATGGATAAACCCGAACGGTTTCGAAGCCATTCCAGGTCATCGGATGAATCAAGGCGCTGCGGATCATCAAAAATGCCAAATTGTTTGAGGTAAATATCATGCAGCCCTGTAAATTCGGTGAGAATTCTTTGTGCGGCGGCCGCCAGCATTTCGCTCCGGATGATGAGGTCGCCCGGTAATTTCAGTTTTCCCGTCGGGTGGCTTGCGTCAGCCGGATCGCGGTTAATCAATAATACATTAAGTTCGTTGCCGTCAAAGCCGAAAACAACACAGTCAACGGAAATATGCGGATTAAGATCAGCCTTCATTTAATTGCGATAACCTGCTCAAAGGTAATAATAAATTCCTTTAAAATCAAACTTAACGTAAAAAATACGTTTAGGGAGGACGGAGGGTGGAAATTAGAAATTACGGATTGCGGATCACCGATGACCAAATTCCCCTTACCGCTTACTGCTAACCGATTACCGGTTTACTTCTTCCGTTTCCCTTTTTCGGTAAGGTTTTTTATCTTCGTTTCGAGTTCTTCAATTTTTTTATTTAATAATTCTTCGCGGCTGGCAGCTTCTTCGGCATATTGAATCAGCTCGTCCTCACGCCTTCCGGATTCTTCCTGCGTAGCCTGCATTTCCTCGAGGTTTTGCCGCAGTTCTTCTTCCCCTTCCTGCAATTCTTCAGCCTGTTTTCGGGTCTGATCGATCAGCTTTTTCAATTTCGCATTTGATTTCTCGGTCGAAACCGTGGAAGCAAAAGTTTCACAGAGCTTTTCAACAAAAACAACTTTATACCCTTTGATTTTCCTGAATGACCCTATTTCAATCACACCCACCGCTGCCTCATTTACCTTTAGCGGGGCCAGCAACAGGTGTCTAAGCTGTTTTTCACCCAGACCGGAACGAAGTACCGAATACCCTTCCGGAAGATCATCGATTTCGATAAACTGCTTCTCCACAAAACAGGTTCCCACATACCCCTCTCCGGGCAAAAACCTGGTATTGAGCCTTTCAATATTGTAGGCATAATGGGCAACAAGTTCAAGATGAATATCGTTTTCATTATCATCGTTGAGCAGAAATACACCTCCCTGCTGTCCTTCGATATATTCCACCAGTTTCAGGATAAGCTGTTCGCTCAGCAATTTCAGGTCATCCTTGTTCTTGCTGATAAATTCTGAAAACATGCTGATTCCCTGGTTAAACCAGAGGAGTTCCTCCTGGTCTTTTTCCCTCAGTTTCAATTCCTGTTTCTGGATGATGATTTCTTCCTTTTGTTTTTCAAGCTTTTCCCTTGCTATTTCCAGTTCGCGTGTACTTTCGCTGACGCGCTCTTCCAGCCTCCGCTTCTGAATATCCTCGCGTCTCATCCGGTAGCGCACGGCATAGAAAACTAAACCGGCAAAAAGAACGATGAGCGTCAGTCTCGCACCCAGCGTTCCCATCAGGGGAGGTTTGATTCTGATTCGGATGGCAATGCCTTCCTCATTCCACTTTCCGTCACAGTTGGCAGCCTGTATCAACAGACGGTATTTTCGGTAAGGAAGGCGGGCGAAGGAAACAAACCGTTTATTCCCCAGATTAATCCAGTCCTTATCATATCCTTCCAGTTTATACCGGTATTTGTTTTGTGATGGATTGGCAAAATGGAGTGCCGCGAAATAAAGGGTAAAATTGTTTTGTTTGTAAGTAAGGATTATCTCTTCCGCTTCGCCGATCTGTTTTTTTATCGGAGACTTATTCCCGGGCCGGACCGATTCATGTTTAATCTGAAGATCGGTGAGAATGATGGCAGGGGCAACCGTGTCAAGCTTGATTTTATCAGGAAAAAAACTGTTGAAGCCAAAATATCCTCCAAAGAAGATTTCGCCTTCCGAATTGCGAAAATAGGCGCCCCCATTAAATTCATTGCTTTGCAGTCCGTCTTCAATGGTATATTGCTTAATGAAACGGGTTTGGGGATTGAACTGAATGATCCCGTTATTGGTGCTCATCCAGAGATTGGATTTTCCATCCTCAAAAATACCGTAGATCACCGCATCCGACAATTCCTTTATAGAATTAAAATGGGTGAACCGGTTTTTTTTCCGGTCGAACAGGTCAAGGCCTCCCGAGAATGTACCGACCCACATTCGGTTTTCACTGTCCTCGTAAAAAGTCAGGATTTCATTGATGATAACGCTGTTCGTATCCTTTTCGTCATGCACATAATGAATAAAGCCGTTGGTTTCGGGGTTGTATTTATTGATACCGTAATCGGTGGCAATCCACATTTCTTCTCCGGCATCTCCATAAATATAATAGGCAGTGGCATTGCTAAGGCTTTCCGGATTTGTTGAATCCGGCACGTACCGTGTGATGGAATCCGACTCAGGATCCAGGCAGTTGAGACCCTTATCCGTGCCGATCCAAATCATATTTTGTGCATCAAAATACAGGGAGTAGATCAGGTCACTTGTCAGCGAATTCGGATTGAGGGGATCATGGTTATAATGAATAAACCGCAGGGGTTTTCGGTTGTCATCCAGCAGCACTTTGTTCAGGCCTCCGTTATCCGTTCCGATCCAGAGTACACCGGCAGGATTCTCCCTGATAACCCTGACCTTATTGCTGGAAAGGCTGTTGGGATTATTCTCCTGGTATCGTATACTGAAATAATCATTATTGCTGCGGTCGTAAACATGCACCCCATCCAATTTTGAACCGATCCACAACACTTTGTTTGCGTCTTCATAAATGGCATAGACGCTTTTGAAAGAAATATTATCGTTTTTGTTTGCCTTTTTAATGTAATCGTACAGTTTGAATTTATCTTTTCTGGGATTGTATTTATCCAAACCGTATGTACCGGCCCACAGAATCCCCGTGCGGTCTATACACAGGCAGGTGACTTCGTTGTGACTGATGGTATAGGGATTGGTATAGTCAAATGTATTGGAAAAAATCTGCTCCTTCCCCGGGATATAAATGTCCAGCCCGCCACCGAAAGTTGCGATCCAGATGTTGCCGTTTTCATCTTCAAGAAAATCCCGTATTTCGAAAGCAGACGAAGGCGTTCCTGCCTTCATCGGAATAAAAATATCGGTCCCGGACTTTTTTACCGCTGCTCCGTTTTCGGTTCCGACCCAGATATTGTCCTTCGCGTCTGAATACAGACAGGTGATCATGCCTGATGGCAGGGAATTGGGATTGCCCGGATCATGGCTGTAAAAAGTAACATAAGAAGTCGCCGTATCGACGCTGGTTAATCCTTCATCGGTGCCAATCCAGATCAATCCCTGGCTGTCGGTGATAAGATCCTTGATATAAAGGCCATTCACCGATAACGGTTTTTGGTTCCTCAGGGCCGGAACGCGTGAGGAACCCGTTTGCCGGTCCAGTACCCTTAATCCTTTATCCGTTCCTATCCAAAGTTTTCCATCCTGCATGCATTTAATACAGGTAACAATGCTGCCGGGGATTAAGGAAGAAGTTTTACCGCCGAAGGTGAAACGCTGAAAAGAGTTGCTTATTCTGTCATATTTATTCAATCCTCCGCCATTGGTACCGATCCAAAGATCCCCATCCGGGTCTTCCTCGATACACTTGATTTTGGATAAACTCAGACTGCTGGTATTGCCCGTCTCGTAACGGAAAATTTCGAATTCATATCCATTGTATTTATTCAGGCCATCTTCCGTGCCGATCCACAGCAATCCCCGCGAATCCTGGAAAATGCAGTTGGGCGTATTCTGGGATAATCCGTCGCGCACCGAAATATTTTCAAACTTAATATGCAGGGGGTCCTGACCATCCGCCCAGGCAGATAAAAAAAGGCAAATTATGCACAGGAACAAAGAGATGGATAATTGTTTTGCCCGTATAGTAGAAAGATTCATGATGACGGTTATGTCCTAACAAATCTAAAATTTATTTTTTAAAAACAGATGCCTATTTCATACATTGTTGATAAATACCGGCAGAAATCAGGTGTTGTTGTAATTATCCACGTGTCTTCGGTCTGTCGGATCGTACTCCATGGTTATCTTGGAGCCGAATCGTTTGTCTTCCAGTTTTGTGGCTTCCGTAATAATGCTTTTTTTCCCACCCTTTTTCAGGAAATACAGGGCCGCTTCAATTTTAGGTTTCATATTCCCCTCTCCAAACATGCCCTGTTCAAGGTATTTCAGGGTATCTTTATAATCGAGGAATTCCACAATCTGCTGTCCGGGTTTTTTATAATTCAGATAGATGTAAGGCACATCCGTCAGGATAATGAATTCATCTGCGCCAACGGAAGCGGCCAGCAATGCCGAAGCAAGATCCTTATCGATTACCGCCTCTACCGTGCGGATATCCCCGTTGCTGTCGATATAAACCGGGATACCTCCGCCTCCTGCAGCAATCACTATATTTCCCTGAAGGACCAGCTGCTGTATTATTTCTTTATTAAGGATTTCCAGAGGTTCCGGGGAGGGCACCACACGTCTGACTCCACCGTGCGATTTCTGTTCCTCCTTAAAAATCCAGCCTTTTGCCCTTGAAAGGTCCTTTGCCATTTCAGGCGAATAACTCCGGCCAATCCTTTTTGTCGGATTACGAAAGGATTCCCCCTGGTGATTCACTACAACCTGACTGATCAGTGTGATGATATTCTTCCGGATCCCATGCTTATTCATTACATTGTGCAGTATCCTTTCGATCATATACCCGATCTCACCCTGTGTTCCGGCCACACAAATATCCAGGGGCATCTGCGGAATAGCATAAGCGGCTTCCCCTGCATCATTTTTAAGAAGGATATCGCCCACCTGGGGCCCGTTTCCGTGCGTAATAATCAGTTCATACCCCTCTTTGATCAGGAATACGAGGTTTTCAAGGGTATGAAACGCATTGGTTTCCTGTTCTTCGATTGTCCCTTTCTGATAATCACGCTGAAGGGCATTCCCGCCCAACGCAACCACAGCCAGTTTGCTCATAGGATTCGTTTTTATGCGACTTAAATTTACCGCAAACATTCGGCACCGGGTATGATTTCAATCATATGCAAAGCAAACAAACCAATTGCCGTGGCCCGACGAAGCGGATTTACGGCAACCTGATCTGTCCTTGCTGCGACAGGACTTGATGCCTGTATGGTTTCTTCATAAAAAAGTTAATAATTAGTTCTTTAAATATTTTTAAAATGCAGGTGGTTGTAATAACTTGCCATTATCCTAACGCTTATCTATTATGAATACAAAATTTTGCAAAAGGCTGAATACAGGAGATTTCCGTTTAATAAAACTGGTGTTTTCGGCTTCGATTATTCTCCTCTCCTTTTCTTCGTATTCGCAGATTACCTGGGATGGTGGTGCCGGCACCACAAACTGGAATGATAACCTCAACTGGACGGGAGATGCGATACCCTTGCCCGGGAATGATGTCGTTATCGGTACCGCTGTATCCATTACAAATGTTCCCACCATCAGCCTGAATTCACTCAGCATAACGCAGAATGTTACCCTGCAGAGCAGTGCAGGAGCCACTATAACCATTAATAATGCCAGCGCCACCCCGGCAATCCATATAAGCAACGCACAAACCTTAACCCTGGGGGCGGGAACAGCAGCCTCTTCCGTTAATCTTGTATTTCAGGCTGTTACCGGGGCCACCACCATCGACGGGACGATGATAAATACCGCAAACAACACCCTTACGATAAATAACGGGCAAACGCTTACGGTATCCGGAACGATCAGCAACAACGGAACCGTTACCTGTGACGGGCTCATTGCAGGAACAGGAAGTTTCGTCCAGCAGACAAATGCAACGCTTGCGATCGGAAACAATATCACCATTGCGACGCTTACAGCGGTTTCAACGGGAAATACCGTGAATTATACCAGGAGCGGAGCGCAAAACATTCTGCCTGTCTCGTATTACAATCTGACCCTCTCCGGTAATAATACCAAAACGATCACCGGGACGACACAAGTTGCCGGTGTTTTATCTTTCAGCGGCGCTGCCACCCTGGCTATAGGAGCAAATGCCCTTACAGCAGCATCGGTGAACCGTGTCAATGCGGTTGCCGTGACGGTGGCTGACGGCTCATTCATTGTGAACAACAGCCTCCTCCTGAATGCTGCAGATCCCATTACTTTTTCGGGTGCAGGCACATTGAATGTCGCCGGAGATCTCACCTGTGGTGCGCTTACCGCTAATGCAAGCACCATCCTGGTATCGGGGAATTTTGGTCCTGACTCCTTTACGCCCAATACCGGTACCGTGAACCTGAACGGTACCGGCCCACAGCAGATCAACGGCGGGTATACCTTTAATAATCTGACCTTATCGGGCGGCGGGAACAAAATACTTACCGCAAACATCAATGTAGCGGCAGCGGGCACGCTTAATCTGGTTTCCGGTGTTTTGCAACTGGGCAACTTTAACCTGGTTTTCCTGGGAACAACCGGTATTGCGTCTATCACTGGAACGCCGAAGGCAAGCACAATGATCGAGACCAATGGAAACGGTGTGCTGAGGTTTACGAATCCCAGCCTGGCAAATACCGCACTTAACGGGACATATCCCATTGGGTACAACGGCACGTATAATCCCCTGGTAGTTTCCGGTCTGGCAGGAGGTGCAGCGAACCGCACCTTCAATGTAAGGGTGGTAACCGGACAGCTCTTTACGAACGGTGTGAACCGGTATTGGGAAATTGGTCAGAGCAACGTCACAGGAACCGCTACTTTATCGTTCAAATACAATGCCAGCGAAGCCACAGGCGATACGATCAAATTTCAGCCGTATACGAACATTTCCGGATTATGGGCCCTTGCTCCTTCGCCATCAGCACAAGGTGTGAATCCGGTTACGTCCACAACAGCTGCGGCATTGCCGGCAACCAGCTTATGGACAGCAGGTGCGCCCGGTGCCTTTTATTCCTACCAGACAGGCGACTGGAACAATCCTTCAACCTGGACAACCGATCCTGGCGGGTCTACATTAATCAATCCCGCAAACACCATTCCCGGATACCTCGACGAGGTTACCATTTTAACAAGCCGCACCGTCAGTCTTACATCCGGCATTACAACGAATGGCCTGGATATAACCATCAATGGCGGGGGATTTTTGAACCTGGGTGCTTTTGCCTTTACCAGTGGCCTGAAATCCTTAAGCGGACAGGGAACGCTCAAGCTGGCTTCGAATTCGTTTCCGGCTCCCATTGCAACAAACACTTTCGTGTTGGCCGGAGGAGGCACTACCGAATACAATGCCGCAATAGTCCTTCCGCCACAGACTGTATATAATAACCTTACGATAAATGCAGGCGGGACCGTTACCCTTGCCGGCAACCTTACCTTAAACGGTAATTTGCTTATCCAGCAAGGTGCATTTCAGATAAATGATGCCACCGCCACCCGAAGACAGCTTACGATTAACGGAAATGTGACGGTCAGCAGCGGAGCATCCTTTACGGTTGGCACCGGGAATACCACCACACAGACTAATCCCATCGGCATTACCACAACAGTGGCAGGACCTTATATTAATTATTATGATGCCCAATCGCACCGTGTGGTGGTTTTCGGCGATTTTACCAACAACGGTACGGTAAGGTTCACGAACCAAACCTTCCCCGTGTACAATCAGTTTCCTACGACTGGCTTTGCAGCCGTTTATTTTCGCGGTTCCAGCAACAATACACTGACATGCAACAGCCAAACCGATTTTTATAATCTGGTACTCGATAAAGGCAACGACAATACCTTCGTTTTGACGTTGTATTCCTATGCCTTTGGCAATTTCAGGTTGTTTGGTGCCAATACCGCACCGGGTGATGTCTTGATGGGGGCTACCAATGCCAATCCCAATCTTAAAAAAGCGCTTTGGATAAGAAATGGCACCCTTGACCTGAAAGGGCTGCTGGTGATTCCCTCTCTCACGGAAGGCGCCACTGCGGCATGGCCTACAAGCGATTATATCATACCATCGAACGGGGCGATGATCCTCGACGGTCCATTCGTTACGGTACTTACCACTGCTGATGATTACGGGGAAGTGAATGTGGCATATGGCGTATCAGGCGGAACAGGACTGGCGAACGGCGTTGCATTGGGCGGTAACAGTGGGATTGCCGTTGTGGGCAGTCTGCAGGTGAACAATGGGTATTTATCAACCCGCGAATCGAACGGGATTACCTATTGGAGTCATGGATCGGGAGCCCGGATTATAATAAGCGGCGGAAAGATAGATACCAAGCAGTTTCATAATCCGGAGGGGACGACCAACGGATTGGTTTCGTATTTACAATCCGGTGGAGATGTGATCTTCCGCGGCCGTTTTCAAAATACAATCGGTTATACGGATGTGAACAGCCTTACCATTCCTGTCATCAACACGGTAAGGGCTGCCAATGGAATTGATGCCACTGCCGGTATCGGAACCTTAAGCATTAACAGCAATGCAGCGAACGGCTTTACCATGTCTGGCGGTTCGATTACCCTGTACGATGTATGCGGCACTGCTGCGACGAATTATGCATTCTATGCAGGCTGCCCTGTTTCAAATATAAACGTGACCGGCGGTACGGTTCAGATTACGCCTACTGCCGGAAGCGGACTGGCAGATGCCAATTATGCAATAAATTCCCTGGCGCCTTTTGGAAACCTTACCATAAACAGGGCCAGCGGAGCTGCATCCGTACAATTGAATACGAATCCCCTGACAATAGTAGGGAATCTTAATCTGGCCACGGCATCCAGCATTTTAACAACGAACAATCTCGATGTCACGGTTGGCGGAAACTTTACCATTCAATCTGGCGCTGCGTATAATGCGGGGACAAATACAACCCTGTTCAATGGTTCATCGGCACAAACATTTACCGTAAATTTAGCCACTGCCTTAGCGCTGAACAATTTTTCCATCAGTAAACCGGCTGGCGTGGCAGTAAACATGGCCGGAACCCAAAAAACAATCAATGTGTCGGGAAATCTCAACCTTGCTTTGGGAACACTGAACGATAACGGCGATGCAATAAATGTAGCAAAAAATATATTCAATTCCGGGCTCCATACCGGTTCAGGGAAAATATCCCTGAATGGCACCGCCGCCCAGACCATTGATGGGAACGGTGTATTCCAGAACCTTGAGTTGAACAATGCATTTGGTGCCATCGGTTCTGCCCCGGTTTCCTTACGCGCAAATACCACCGTTAACGGTACGCTGACATTGCTTCAGGACAGGCTTTTTAATATCGGAGGATTTAATCTGAAACTGAATGCATCGGCAACGGTCGCAAACGGTGGTACGAACCGGTATATCCTTTCTGCAGGGAATTCGGGTGACGGAGGGATTACAAAACAGTATTCCGCTTCCTCTGCCGGGTTTACATTCCCCATTGGCGCCCCCACCCTAACGCCTCCGTTGGCTGCGGCATACACTCCCGCCACGATAAGCATTACCGCGGCACCCGCAGTGTGGGGAACTGTAACGGTTGTTCCTGTCGGATTGGAGCACCCTGCCACTACCACGAAGAATTTAAATCTCACCTATTACTGGAGGGTCAAATCGGCAGGCTTTTCCGGATTGGCTGCCGGTTCGGTTACGCATAGTTATATGTACAATCCTGCCGATGTGCCAAACCCGGGTCAGATTGGCAGTTACGTGCCGGCACGGTACGATGAACTCACCTTTACATGGACCAGCGGCACAACGGCAAGCATTAATACCGTAACGCATTTGATTGGTGTAGGGGCCGGTGATCCATTTATGACCAATACCAATACCATTGACGGTGATTATACAGCCGGGCTGGCTGCTGATTTCGGCGTCCCGGCGAAATTCTGGAGCCGGCGAAGCGGTAACTGGAACCAGACAAACACTTGGTCAACCACAGGGCCCAACGGGCCGGCAGCCGCACGGATACCTGTTGCCGGAGACATTGTGATAATCGGGAATTATCCTGCCCGAAATGATTCCGTTTTTCTTACCACTTCTTTTGCAGCTGCAAACACCGGGGTTCAGAATTGCGCCAGCCTGCAGATTGCAAATGGTTCTGTTCTTGATGTGGGCAACAATCCAAATTCCAATTTCGGGGTTCTGCAATCCTATACCGGCGGCAACGGTAAAATTAAAATATCGGCTACGAACCCTGGCACTGCGAATCCGTTTGTCATACCTTTTCCTTCAGGAGATTTTTCGGATTTCAATAACAACGGCGGCACCACTCATTATTATACCGGATGTAATTGCTATGCTCAGTTTTACTTATCGCCAACGGTGACCTCCTATGGCAATGTAATTTTTTCACCGGCAGGCTCCGACAATATTATATTCCCGAATACAGATGTTACCATCAACGGTAATCTGACGAATAATGGAACCACGAGTGGATCCTGGTTATGTCCCAGCTGGTATGACGGGCCGGCTTATCCAGGGGGAAATATGCCATGGCACAATCCCGGCGTATACCATACGATCGAAAAAACGATCCATATAACCGGCAACTTCTTTATGAACGGCGGCACATTTTTCTTTACGAGTGATAATAATCTGCCACAGCATGTCGTCGTTGACGGAAACGTTACCATTGCAGCGAATGCAGGTCTGGATGTCTGTTACAACCTCATCGCCAATTACTTCGGGAACACCACACAGCTGAATACATTTACGATCGGCGGTAATTTAATAAACAATTCCGATTCAGTCCGCTTCAATTATAACAATGGCAGCAAAATATGCGACGTGACATTCAACGGATCAGGGAATGCTTCCATTACCGGCGCAGGAAAGATTAATTTCCATAATGTTACTGTAAACAAGGGCAATTCCCAGGCAACAACACTTACCGTGGGTCTTGCCGGATGGATGGCTACGCCCATTAACAATTGGCTGACCCTGCAAAATGGCACGCTGATTTATAACCGTACCGGCAGTTTAAACATTACCACCACGGGTACCTTTGCCATTCCTGCAACTGCAGGGCTGACCCTTAACACGCCGTCAAATGTGTTTATCGCCAATGCCAATTCCAATGTGAATACCCTGTTCCTAAGCGGAAAGCTTACGCTGGCTGCGGGAAATACCGGAAATGTATACATCGGTCAGCCGGGAGCACCGAACGATTGCCATAATGATATTGAATATTCCAGCGGCGGTGCATCCACGATTCAGGTGGATGGCGGTACCCTGCATGTGAACGGCCAGATACGCCGTAACCCCTCCAATGCTGCCGGTATATTGCGATATTCCCAGTCGGGCGGGACAGTCAGGATCTACGGAAGAAATTGCGTAGCTCCCTATATCGATAATGCCAAACTTGAAGTGCTCAACAACGGCAGCCAGTTTACCATGACCGGCGGTGCACTGATTATTAACCGCGGCAACGGTGGCCTGTTTGGCGACCTTTACCTGCGGCCGCAAACCGGTTCGGTAACCGGCGGAACCATCACCTTTACGCCCGGAGGCCCTATCGGATCGAATCAAAACTACCAGGTGGATGCGAACCTGCCCTTGCATAATGTGGCCATAACCGGTATTAATGCAACCAACAAGGCTACCGTTCAGTTGATGGTGAGCCCCCTGGTATTGAACGGAAACCTTGCCCTGTCGAATATCAATAGTGTTCTGAATGCGGTATCCGCATCGGGAAACAGCATTAATGTCACGTTTAATGGCAATGTTGACAACCAGGGCAATACCGCTTCTT
>JAGDMB010000204.1 GCA_017860375.1 Bacteroidota bacterium
CTGAAATGGCGCTGTTGTTTTTCCAGCGCATCCAGCAAATCCGAAAGTCCGGCAATCTCAATTCCCGTCAACTCGGATAATTTATCGAGATACGAATTATAGGTTTCCGGATTATCGACAGCCATGGCCTTATCCGGCCTCCAGGTAGGCAGTACCCCGATCTCGAATCCGTCTTCTCTTATTTTCCGGTGATAACCGAGTGAGTCAACCGGATCATCCGTGGTACAGACCAGTCTTACCTTATATCTCCGCATGATATTCCGTACCGAGTATTCCGGTGACCTGAGTTTTTCAGAAGCCTCCTCATAGATTGCCTTTGCGGTCTCGGGGCTCAGTATTTTCTCAATTCCAAACGCCGTCTTTAACTCCAGATGGGTCCAATGATACAATGGATTTCTCATCGTATACGGTACGGTTTCAGCCCATTTTTTAAATTTTTCATAATCGGACGTATTTCCGGTAATATCCTTTTCAGCGATTCCGTTCGTCCTCATCGCACGCCATTTATAATGATCACCATACAGCCATATCTGCGTCAGGTTTTCAAATATGCGGTCATCGGCAATGTCCTTTGGATTCAAATGGCAATGGTAATCGATGATTGGCATTCCGGCTGCATACGCATGATACAGGGTCCGGGCCGTCTGGGTCTGCAGCAGGAAGTTTTCATCCAGAAATTCTTTCATATTGTGATCAGGTTAATCTGTTATCCTCATTTTATACAGGCTATGGGAGCATTGTTTTATCAGGTTCCCTTCCCAGTTCTTTGTAAAGTCCTTTGCGTGCATTTTTATCGCCATCCAGAATTTTGCTTGCCTCAACCGCTACGGCTTCCGCATATTCGCGGGGCACACAAACCACGCCATCCCCGTCTGCCACGATCACATCTCCGGGTCGGATAAGCACTCCGCCAAGGGTGACCGGCTTATTGAAAGATTCCAGTTCATTTCTCCCGGGCCGGATACCTCTCCCTCGCTGACTCCAATCAAGATACACGGGAATGCGCTGAAGAATGATTTCATCGGTATCGCGAATCCCTCCGTTGGATACGATTCCCCTTGCCCCCTTTTTGATATAGCCAAGGCTGTTGGCCGATCCAACGGAACCGGTATCGCCATCCCCTTCCACATCGAGGACAACAATGGAACCTGGCCTGATATTATCCGTCCATGGTTCAGGAGACAAGGTATTGTACCAATCCGATTCCCATTTTTTAAATTCTTCGGACGTCATTGGATTTTTCACCACCTTGTTGGTGGGTACATAGCGCGCCGTAACCGCAATGCCGCAAATACGGTGGGTGAAATTTTCGGTATCCTTCCACAGGGCTTCAATTCTCTGATCCAGGATTCCTGCATCCCGGAGTCCGACGATGTCCATGCCATCGGTAACATCCGCGACCCTTAGCCCATCATATAGTTCCAGCAAATGCTCGTCGGTAAGCTTTTCAGCATTCTGGGCAAGGATTCCCATATCCATTGCAAGGATGATGGAAAGGCAAAAACAAATTGATTTTTTCATATCGGTTAAAATGATTTGATTATCAGTTCCTGTAGACTTCTTTTGGGAACATGGTGCACCCTGAATTCGTCGCGCCAGTATTCAATTTCTCCTTCTTCCTTTGTATCTTCAATCCGTATGGACTCATTGGGTTTCCCAAGAGCAATCACCAAAGGGATGTCGAAGCGTGGAGGGATTTCAAGCTTCTTTCGCAAACTGACCCGGTCGATCGATCCGATCATGCATCCTCCGTAACCCATGCTGACCGCTCCCAGCAGCATGCTCTGAGCGGCAATTCCCACATCCACTTCAATTGTTTTATGAATTTCCGTATCGCCCAGCAGGATAATGTATGCGGCAGGCCTTTCTCCCTCCTCAGGGCCATTCCAGTCCTTGAGATAATAAGCCCACCGGAGGGCTGAAAAGATCAGCCTGTTTTGCTCCGGATCCTTGGAAATATAAAATTTAAGTCCCTGAATATTACCGCTTGAAGCAGAGAGACGGGCGTAATTCACCAGCTCTTCCAGAACCTTTTCCGGCACCGGTTGTTTCTCCATAAATTTCCGGTAGCTTCGATTTTTCAATATAATTTCTGCGAAGTCCATGGCATTTGAATATAGGGTGAACAGGAACAAATATAGGGAATTAATCGGATGATCCGGCGGATCGCCGGCGAGCATTTTGCATGAATTCCATCCGCCGGAGCCGGAATATTTCGTTTATTTTTTTTAAATTGCTTTCTTTACCTTAACGGAATGTATTATGAGTCTTTTTCAAAAACTCGAGAACCAGCCCAAAGAATCGGGTGTAAGCCCTGGCGCTTCAGAAACGGAAAAAACACGGTGCCTGATCATCGGATCGGGACCTGCAGGATATACAGCGGCCATTTATGCTGCCCGTGCCAACCTCAAACCAGTCCTGTACAAAGGACTGCAACCGGGAGGGCAGCTTACCACCACCACCGAAGTTGAGAACTTTCCGGGATATCCCGAAGGTGTCGAAGGTCCGAAAATGATGGAAGACCTTGAAAGACAAGCGGCCCGTTTCGGCGCAGACATCCGGTGGGGAATAGCCCTGTCGGTTGATTTCTCGGTGCACCCGCTCAGGGTGATCTTTGATGATAAAAAAGTGATGGAAGCCGATGCAGTAATTATAGCAACAGGGGCAACCGCCAGGTACCTGGGGCTTCCTTCGGAGGAAAAATACATGGGTTCGGGCGTATCGGCATGTGCCACCTGCGATGGTTTCTTTTACAAGGGTAAGGATGTGGCCGTTGTGGGTGCAGGCGATTCGGCCTGTGAAGAGGCCATGTACCTGGCCGGATTATGCCGGAAGGTATATATGATCGTGCGCAAACCCTATTTAAGGGCTTCCCGTATCATGCAGGAAAGAGTAAAGAAAACTCCCAATATCGAAGTGTTGTTTGAGCGCAACACCAAAGAATTAAGAGGTGACCAGGTGGTGCAGGAGGCGGTGCTGATTAAAAAACAGGGTACAATTGAGGAACAGGAGGAGATCATCCCGATCGACGGCTTCTTCCTTGCCATCGGTCACACACCGAATTCTGAAATTTTCAAATCCTTTCTCGATACCGATGAGGTCGGATATATCAAAACCGTTCCTGGCACAACAAAAACCAATCTGCCCGGCGTATTTGCCTGCGGCGATGTACAGGACCCTCATTACCGCCAGGCAGTAACGGCTGCCGGATCGGGCTGCATGGCCGCCATCGATGCGGAACGCTACCTGAATCAATTGTAGTATCTGTTGATCGGGTGATTTGTTGATCGGGTGATTGGTTGCTCGGTTGATTGGTTGATCGCTTGATTGGTTGCTCGGTTGATTGGTTGATCGCTTGATCGATTGGTTGATTTGTTGATCGGGTGATTGGTTGATTTTAGGTATAAATGCCTATCATTATTCCGTGTTAAATCCTATTCATTTTCATCCGTTGTCCGCATACATTTGCAGAAAATGAGCGCATAACCATGAAGGCATTTTATTCCCGGCTGACCCGTTTCTTCAACAAGCAACTAATTGTTGGGCTGATCCTCTTCATTGTTGCTGTTATCGTGGTCACTGCTTTCATCACCCATCCGCTTAAAGCCGGATTTAGTTTCCGTTCCTTTTTTGACGGAAGATTCTTTCTTTTTGTCCTTGCCGGTTTGTGTGCCCAGCTGGTGGACGGAGCTCTTGGAATGGCTTTTGGTGTAAGCTGCTCCACCCTTCTTATCGCCTTCAACGTGCCGCCTGCACTTTCTTCTGCCAGTGTTCATTTTTCAGAGATCTTCACTACAGGTGCCTCCGGGATATCCCATACTCTCCTCAAAAATCTGCACAAACAGCTGTTCGTGCGCCTGCTGATTCCCGGCATTATAGGGGCCGTTCTTGGTGCCTACCTGTTATCCGAAGTGTTCGACGGTAAAATCATAAAACCTTTTATTTCCGCTTATCTGTTAATCCTGGGTCTCTGGATTATCTACAAAGAAGTCCTTGCCAAAAAGAAACCGGGAAAAAAGATAAAACGCGTCGGAATACTTGCCTTTGCAGGGGGGACCCTTGATGCAATTGGCGGAGGGGGATGGGGTCCGGTTGTTACCAGCAATCTTATCAACAAAGACATCACTCCAAAGCGCGTAATCGGAAGCGTGAATATTGCGGAATTTTTCATTACCATCAGTTCGTCGGTTGTTTTCATGTTTTTTGTCAACATTCAGGACTGGAAACCGACTCTGGGTATTATTGTGGGAGGGCTTTTCGCCGCGCCCTTTGCCGCCTACATTGTAAAGATCATCAAACGCAAACCACTGACCATTGCCATCGGCAGCCTCATTGCGATCATAAGCCTGTACAATATCATACGGTCAGTCGACAGCATCAAGCATATCATTGCGATGTTTTATTAAAGCAAAAGATAAGCATGTCGCTTAATGTTTCTCCCCGCTTATAACCAAAAGAATCAGTACAGCATGACTTTCTGGCGGAAAACTTCATTGCCGGTCTCAACCTGAAGGATCAACGTGCTGCCGCATGAAGCAAGGGATTCGAGATTCAGGTGTAATTCGTGCGGTCCAATATCCTGATGCTCTCTGACGGGTTCACTCAGCAGCCGTCCATCCGTTGAGAACACCCTTACTTTCACTGCCATAGGAGAAGTCAGCTGATACTGCAGGGTGAGATGGCCTCGGGCCGGATTCGGGAATACCTGTATTTTCTGAGCATCCGTTTCTGCATCTGGCAGAGCAGAATACCCGTCAATGGCGGTTATGATAATGGTGTCAGCCGGGCTGTCAGCAAGGCTGTCATTTACAACCAGGGCAATCTGATATTCCCCCGGGTCATTTGCAAAGAAATAGGGGGTTGCGGTATTGCTTAACATGATCGTCACCTTGCTTCCAACGGGTTTGGACAAAAAAGTCCATGCATAGGTAAGGGGATCCCCGTCTGCATCCGAGCTTTTGCTTCCATCGGGTTTCGCTCTTTTGCCCGTTGCCAGGGTAAAATCATCACCCGCATCCGCCACGGGAACCGTATTGGAAACTACCGCGTGTATCCGGCATGTTTGCATCACACTTTCCTGCAATCCTGCCGTGACCACCAGGCCTACGCTGTAAATCCCGGCCAGGTCGGGAGTTACCGTGGCCACCGCCGAAGTGCTGTTATCAACGCCTGCAGTACTACCTGCAGGGGCATTTTCCATTGTCCATTGAAATGCGGTTATGGTATCCTTATCGGGATCATAACTTAGGGTTCCATCCATAAGAACAGCATGACCTGTCAGTGTTTTCTTTTGCGTTCCC
>JAGDMB010000205.1 GCA_017860375.1 Bacteroidota bacterium
TGTAAAAACGACCTATGCATTGTCTCTGAAAAAAAGATAGAGTGTAAATAAAATTTTTATGCCAAAACACACGATTGTAACCATGCCCGGAGACGGAATAGGCCGGGTGGTAATGCAGGAAGCCATCCGGGTATTGGATGCAGCCGGATTTGACGCCCTTTACCTGGAGGGCGATATCGGATGGGACTGCTGGTGCAGGGAGGGTAATGCCCTGCCCGAGCGGACCATCAAGTTGCTGGAACAATACAAAGTAGGCCTTTTCGGGGCCATTACCTCCAAACCCAAGGAGGAGGCCGCGGCTGAACTTGCACCGGAACTGCAAGGGAAAGGATATGTGTACGCAAGTCCTATCGTGGGCATGCGCCAGCATTTTGACCTGGATATCTGCATCCGGCCCTGTCATACCTATAAGGGAAATCCGCTGAATTTCATCCGCCGCGGGGCACAGGGGGAAATTGAAGAACCGGAAGTCGACGTGGTGATCTTCAGGCAGAATACGGAAGGCCTTTACTGCGGAGTGGAATGGAGTCACCCGGAAGGGATTGTGTACGACGCGCTGATGTCCCACAAGAATTTTGTCAAAAACTTCAGCCGGGTGCCAAAGGAAGAAATTGCCGTGTCCACGAGGATCTTTACCCGCAGGGCTACGGAAAGGATATTGCGTGCCGCCTTTGAACATGCGGCACATAACGGTTACAAATCGGTCACCCTTTGCGAGAAACCCAATGTCATCCGCGAAACCTCAGGCATGATGTACAATATGGCCAAAGCCATGCAAAAGGAATATGGCGCGATTGAACTCTGGAACACCAATATTGATGCCCAGATGATGTGGCTGACAAAGAATCCCGAGGACTACGGGGTGATCGTGGCAGGGAACATGTTCGGAGATATTGTTTCCGATGGTTTTGCCGGACTGATTGGCGGTCTGGGTTTTGCCTGCAGTGCCAACCTGGGGTCGACTATTGCCGTTTTTGAACCCACGCATGGATCGGCCCCAAAGTACGCGGGCTATGAAGTTTCCATCGTCAATCCGATAGCCATGATCGAATCGGCCTGCATGATGCTTGACCACCTGAAGGAAGAAGCACTGGCGGTGAAGATCCGGAAAGCCATTGCGGAAGTCATCCTGGAAGGCAAGGTAAGGACCTATGATATGATGAAGATGAAAGGCGATCGGGATGTGGTGAAGAATGGCGCCGCTTCCACAAGACAGATGGGAGATGCGATTATTGCGAAAGTGATAAGTGGATAAGAAGGGTCTTTTGAATTTTCAAATAACTGAACATAACAGACGTATTTCTACACAACATGATGCTGCAAACCATAAACGAACTCTGGCCTGAACTGGAATGGATACAGGACAGGGACCTCCGGGAAAAGACAGCAAAAACCTGGGAACTGGCACTGAGAAAAAGTGTACTGAAACCGGATGATCTGAGAAAGATCCCGTTTACCCTGCTGGCTGGTCCTGACCTAAAGGTCAGTTTCATGGACCATAAAAGAGCCGTGGTCCATATTGCCCGTGAAAGCGGATTGAAATTCAATGAATTCTTTGCAAATGAGCTCCCGGTGAATATGGATGTGCTTATTGCGGGGGCTATTCTGGCCGATGTCGGAAAGCTGCTTGAATATGAACTCGATGCAAAAGGCCGATGCATCCAGGGAAAATACGGAGAACTGGTGAGGCATCCGTTTTCAGGGGTTTCGCTGGCGGAACAATGCGGCGTTCCTCCTGAAGTCTGTCATATCATCGCGGCTCATGCCGGCGAGGGTGATCAGGTAAAGCGGTCAACCGAAGCCTATATTGTGCATCATGCGGATTTCATGACGTTTTTGCCCTTTAAAAACCGGGTCAGACCATGAATCATGAATATGTTTCACAACCCTTTGCATTTTGATAATTTTTACCCATGACTATAATAGAAAAGATACTTGCCGCGCACTCAGGGAAAATAAGTGTGGTTCCCGGAGAAATTGTGGATGTGATGATTGACGTGCGGCTGGCGAGGGATTTTGGAGGCGCCGGCGTGGTGAAAAATCTGCTGGCAAACAATCTCAGCATTGACGACAGCAACCGGACCTTTTTTACCTTCGACTGCAATCCTACCGGTTCGGACCAGCAATATGCAGCCAATCAGCAGAAATGCCGCATGTTTGCCCGCGAGAACAACATCATGGTTTTTGATATCAATGCCGGCATCGGAACCCATCTTGCCATCGACGAAGGGCTTGCAGTGCCGGGATCGACTCTGGTGTCGACCGATTCACATGCCAACATCCTGGGAGCGATCGGTGCCTTCGGCCAGGGTATGGGCGACCGTGATATCGCGGCTGCCTGGGCCAGAGGGGCTGTCTGGTTCAAGGTACCCGATACGGTAAAAATCACCTTGCAGGGAAAGAGGCCGCCGATGGTTTCAGCCAAGGATATTGCCCTCTCCCTTCTGAAGAAATTTGGAGCGGACGGACTTTTGGGTTACGCTGTGGAGTTGTATGGGGAAGAAGTGGAGAACCTCACCCTGGATGAGCGCATAACCATTTCCTCGATGGCCACCGAAATGGGGGCTATTGCGCTTCTTTTCCCGCCATCCGCTGCCGTGCTCAGCTATTGTCAGTCGAGGTCCCTGAACCCTTTCGAACCGGTTTATGCCGACCGGGATACTGCATACCGGCATCACCATGAAATGAACCTTGAAGATTTTATTCCTTCTGTATCCCTTCCAGGCCAGCCGCATCATGTTGTATCCGTGGAAGAAGTCAAAGGGACTAAAATTGATTCGGTATTCATCGGCAGTTGTACCAATGGCAGAATGCAGGATATGGTGGAAGCCGCCATGGTATTGAAAGGCAGAAAAGCCGCACCGGGTGTGGTACTGAAAATTGTACCCTCAACCGATGAAATCTGGAATGCCTGTATGAAGGAAGGACTGATCGCGGTGTTTAAATCGGCCGGTGCGCTCATCAGCAATGCCGGATGCGCCGGATGTGCTTCAGGCCAGGTCGGACAGAACGGACCGGGTGAAAAAACCGTAAGCACCGGTAACCGGAATTTTGAAGGCAAACAGGGCAAGGGTGAAGTATATCTCTCATCCGTTGCAACCGCTGCGGCATCCGCAATCGCAGGTCATATCACCACGGCGGATGACATTCCCGAACAGCCCTCTGTGTTTGTTTCTTCCGGCCGGCAGGAGAAATCTTCTTCCGGCAGCATTACAAAAAGAGAGAAAAGGAATACGATCCTCCGGGGAAAGGTATGGCTTGTCCTTCAGGATAATATCGATACGGATATGATCTATCACAACCGTCATCTGGCGGTGACCGATCTGAAAGAAATGGGAAAATATGCCTTTGGAAATCTGAAAGGCTGGGAAGACTATCCCCTCCGGTCAGAACCCGGTGACATCCTCATCACCGGAAAGAATTTCGGTGCAGGAAGTTCGCGCCAGCAGGCTGTAGATTGCTTCCGGGCCCTTGATAACCAGGCTATCCTTGCAGAATCATTCGGCGCGATATACGAAAGAAATGCCATTAACGCCGGTTTTCCGGTGCTGACGTATACCGACCTGGGGGATCTTGACCTGAAGGACCGCGATACGATTGTCGTTGATCTTGAAAAGGGTACGATAACCAACAACAAAAACAACAAAACCGTATCGATCGGAAAATTTTCGGAGGTGCAGATGAAGATATACCAGAACGGAGACTTGTTGCTGTTGTAGACCCGGTGTCCGCTGTCCGGTGTCCGATTTTTGTTCACGGTTCACCGTTCACAGTTCACGGTTCACGGTTCACAGTTCACGGTTCACAGTTCACGGTTCACAGTCACTGTCCACTTTTTCATCGGCTTAGTTTTTTGTTCTTTGTTCTTTATTCTTTATTCTTTGTTTTTTGTTCTTTGTTCTTTATTCTATATTCTAATAAACCTATGCCTCAACAGACTTTTGCAGAAAAAATTTTCGGTGCTCCGGCAGGAAGTATTGTCTTTCATAAGCCCGATATCATTCTGAGCCATGATAATACAGCCAGCATTGAAAGCACGTTCCGGAAGATGGGAGGGAAAAAGGTGTCGGATCCACGGCGGTTGCTCATTGTGCTTGACCATAATGCACCCCCCACCACCAGCAAACTGGCCAACGATTACCAGCAAATACGGGCCTTTGTGAAGGAACAGGGAATAGAACATTTTCATGATGCCGGCGATGGGATCTGCCATCAGCTGATGGAGAAATATGCACGACCGGGAATGGTAATCGTCGGCAGTGACAGCCATACATGCACAGCGGGAGCCTTTAATGCGTTTGCGACCGGTATCGACCGTACCGAAACCGCCGGATTGTGGAAGCAGGGAGAAACCTGGTTCAGGGTGCCGGATTCGGTGAAGATCACCCTGCACGGCAGGTTGCCGGAAAATGTATATGCCAAAGACCTGGCACTTTACATCATCGGCATGATCGGTTCGAGCGGGGCGGATTACATGTCGGTCGAATACCATGGTGAAGGTGTGAAGACACTCACCCTTGCTGACCGGATGACCATTGCCAATCTGGCTTCCGAGATGGGCGCCAAGAATGCCGTATTTCCTGCCGATGAGGGTTTGCTTTCCCACCCGGGCATTGAATCCTCAGGTATATGGGCGGATCAAGGCGCGCGTTACCTGAAGGAATACACCGTTGAGCTTGACCGGTTGTTTCCTCTGATCTCCTGCCCCCATCACGTGGACAATGTAAGGAGTGTGGATGAAGTGGCCGGTACGCGGATCGGGCAAGCCCTGATCGGCACCTGCACCAACGGCAGGCTTGAAGATCTGAAGATCGCCGCTGATATACTGAAGGGCAGAAAGGTGGCGGAAGGTATGCAGCTTCTGATCACTCCGGCTTCCCGTGAAATATACCTTCAGGCCGTGAAAGAAGGCCTTGCGGAAGTATTCCTGTCTGCCGGCGCTATTATTCTTACGCCGTCATGCGGTCCTTGCCTGGGAACAGGGCAGGGAATTCCACCCGACGGGATCAACGTTGTGTCTACGGCCAACCGCAATTTCTCGGGAAGGATGGGGAATCCCAAGTCATCCATTTACCTCGCCTCACCGGCAACGGTATCGCTATCGGCTGTCCATGGTGAGATCACATCACCGGTCCGTTCAACCGTGAAGAACATTTTTCCCTATCGAATCAAACAATCCGATACCCTTATGGTACCTGCATCCGATAATCGATATAGCAATGGGGTTTGGCATTACAAAGACGCAGATAAC
>JAGDMB010000206.1 GCA_017860375.1 Bacteroidota bacterium
GGAAAAAACGGTCATCCTCAGTTCCCACATCCTCGCCGAGGTGGAAGCTACCTGTGACCGGATTGTGATCATCAACAAGGGAAAGATCGTCGCGGACGGCACTACGGCTGTGCTGCGCAAACAATCACAGGGAAGGGAAATCCTGAAAGTCACCATTGAAGGGGGGACAAAGAATGAAGTGTTTAAAGCCCTGCAAGGGATGAATAACGTGCATATGGTGGATATCCTTTCGCAAAGCGGTAGCACATTTGAAGTGCAAAGCAAGCCGGATACCTCATCAAGGCGTGATATATTCAGGCTTTGCGTTAACAAGGGATGGGATCTTACGGAACTGACACCGACCGAGACAAAGCTCGAAGATGTATTCCGTGAGCTGACCCTGAAATAAACCGAATTGACAGTTTATTATACATCATTTATAAATCATCAATCATCAATCATCCATTCCTTATGCGCCTGATCTGGATAATTACAAAACGCGAACTGGCCTCGTTCTTCGATTCCCTTCTGGCCTATATATTGCTGATCGCCTTCCTGGGATTCAGCGGTTTATTCACCTGGCTGATCGGAGGCGATGTGTTCATCGTGAAGCAGGCAAGCCTGCAATCTTTTTTTGGCGTTGCCTACTGGTCCCTCTTCTTTTTCATTCCTGCCCTCACCATGCGGATGATAGCCGAAGAAAGAAGTTCCGGTACCCTTGAGCTGATGCTTACCAAACCTCTATCGGACTGGCAGCTGGTGCTTGGCAAATTCCTTTCGGTCCTTTTGCTTATTGGGATCTCCCTGGCTTTAACCCTCCCGTACTATATTACCGTTGCCAGCATCGGACCCATCGATCACGGAGCCGTCTGGACCGGGTACCTGGGCCTTTTGCTGATGAGCGCTGCCTATACCAGCATCGGCATTTTCGCCAGCAGCATAACAAACAACCAGATCGTGGCTTTTCTGTTATCCCTGCTGATCGGCATTTTCTTCCATTTCCTTTTCGGTTTCCTGGCACAATATTTTCCCGGGTTTATCAGCAAAGTACTGGATTACTTAAGTCTGACCTCCCACTACCAGTCCATCACGCGCGGTGTAATCGATACCAAGGACCTGATCTATTTTCTGTCCATCATCTTCCTGGGTTTGTTCGCTGCGGAAACCACAATTGGAAAACGCAACATCAATGAGAATTAAATAATACGGACTCCCATGAAATCAAGAACCTCAGTTATCCTCTTTCTGGTATTGACGATTGGTGTTGTGGTACTGATCAATATTCTGGCGAACCGCTTTTTTGTTCGCCTTGATCTTACCCAGGACAACCGCTATACCCTGAGCAAGGCAACCAAAGAACTCCTGCGGAACCTCGAGGAACCGGTGACGGTCACCGCCTACTTCACCCGCAAGCTGGATCCGTCCTTTGATAATATTCGCAAGGAATTTGAAGACCTGCTTACGGAGTATCATTCAATATCCAAAGGAATGATGGTCTATGAAATTAAAGATCCGCTGAAAGATGAAAAGACCGAACAGGAAGCACAGCAGGCAGGGGTGATGGAACTTCAGGTACAGGTGAGGGAAGACGACCAGTTTAAGGCCCAGAAAGCCTACCTGGGAGCTATAATAAAGATGGGGGAACAATCCGAGGTAATTCCTGCCATCGGGCAGACACAGGGAATGGAATACAGTCTTTCCACGGCCATAAAGAAATTATCAGTAAAAGAAAAGCCGGTCATTGGCATTATGCAGGGACACGGTGAACCTCCGCTTCAAAATCTGCAGCAGGCCATTTATGCCTTGCAGGTGCTCAATGAGGTTGAACCGGTTACCCTCACCGACTCAACGGATGAATTATCGAAATACAAAGCCATAGCCATCATCGCTCCCACCGATTCCTTTCCTCAAAGCCATCTCGATCAGCTGAGCCGTTATCTGGCAGGCGGCCATGGTATCTTTGTTGCCATCAACCGCGTGGGTGCCGATCAGAGCAGCCAGTGGGGCATTCCCGTTACCACGGGACTCGAAACATGGCTCAGCCAGAAGGGAGTGGATATCGGCAATACGTATATAGTCGATGTGCAATGTCCGGTTGTAACACTGCAGCAACAACAGGGACAATACGTCAGCATAAAGCCTGTGCAATTCTATTATTTCCCGTTCATTAGCAAATTTGCGGATCATCCTGTTTCATCAGGTCTGGAACAGATCATCCTTCAGTTCGCCAGTCCGGTTACCTACACCGGTGACTCATCCATTGCGTTCACTCCGCTGGCCATGACCTCAGAACAATCGGGCACCAAGGCTTCCTATTCCCTGTATGAAGTAGACAAGGAATGGACTGAAAATGACTTTCCGATGTCGGATATTACCGTGGCAGCCGCATTGGAAGGCAAATTCAACGGGAATGCAAACGCACGCATGGTGGTGGTGGGCGATGGCGACTTTCCGGTTGGAGGAGGGCAGGGACAGGTAAATCCGGACAATATCAACCTGGCGGTGAACTCCATTGACTGGCTCTCGGATAATACCGGTCTGATTGAACTCCGTACCAAGGGAGCCACCATGAGACCCCTTGATGAAATGGAGGAGGGCAAAAGAAAGTTCCTGAAATATTTGAATTTCTCGCTGCCTTTGCTGCTGGTGATCTTCTACGGGATCTTCCGCATGCAGCGCAACCAGGTAAGAAGAACGAAACGGATGGAGGTGGGTCATGTATAAGAAAAAAACGATACGAAAACTTGCCGTTTTCTTTGTTGTCCTTCTGGCACTGGTGGTGACTGTTTTGCTGGTGGATCAGAAAAAGGGGAAAAGAACATTCCGCACCGATCTGTTTGAAGCCGATACGGCCGATGTGACGGCCATCATCATACGGACCAAAGCCGACAGGGATAATCCGGTAATCCTTGAGAGAAAGAAATCAGGATGGCAGCTGAAAAGCGGAGAAAAGCTGTTCAATGCCGAGCCCGTCATGGTGCAGGAGATATTGCGCGCATTGAACGACCTGAAGGCCACCCGGGTTGCGGCCACGGATAAAGCAAAATGGAAAGAATTTGAGGTCGACGATTCTTCGGCAACAAAAATAATGGTGAAAAAAGACAAAAAGCTTGTTTCCACTTTATACCTGGGCAAATTTTCCTACCAGATTCCGAAGAATGCAAATCCCTATGATTATTACAACCAGCAGCCAAAAATATCGACCTATGTGAAGGTTGGCGATGACAAACAGGTTTATGTAGCAGAGGGTTTCCTGAGCATGATCTTTAACCGCAGTATCAATGATTACCGCAATCGGGCAATCATCCGGTCGAACAGCAATGACTGGACCCGGCTTACTTTCAGCTATCCGGCTGACAGTTCTTTTGGGTTGGTAAAAGAAAAAGGATTCTGGTCGGTGGACGGTATGCCTGTTGATTCGGTCAAAGCTGCTGAATACCTTACATTCATTGCATCCGCCTCCTCTGAAAAATTTGTGGATGACCAGAAGCCGTTATCAGCGAAACCCGACTTTTCACTAAGGATCGAAGGAGACAACAGGGTGAAACCGATCGTCATATCCGCCTTTGCCGCTGACAGCACCCATGGATACCTGATTCAGTCAAGTGAGAATGAAGGGACCTATTTCAGCGGGAAACAATCGGGCCTCTTTGACCGGATTTTTGTCAGCCGGGAAAGATTTTTCAATACCGGCAAGCAGACCCCGGCAGGCCAATAAATTATTTCAAATGGAGCAAAGGGTTCTCTGGAATTATTCCTACCTTTTGGTCAAATTTTAAACCACCATGGAAGAATCTACGATGAAAAAACATGTTACCCTGGTAGCGGCCCTTCAGATAGGGTTTAGTACCATTGGGTTGATAGGGGCAATTGTCATTTTCTTTGTTTTTAATTTTGCCGGCTCCTTTGTCGAAAACGATGAAGCCGCCACAATGGTCCTGAACTTTTTAGGTACTGCCCTTCCACTGGCTGTTGGCTGCGTATCCGTTGTAGGATTAATCGGGGGAATTGGCCTGCTCAGTTACCAGGAATGGTCCAGGATACTGGTTATGGTGATTGCCGCTGTCGGTTGTCTCAATGTTCCCTTTGGTACACTGAAAGGGGTGTATTCCATCTGGGTATTGATGCAGGATGAATCCATAAAACTATTTAAACGTTAACCGGATAAACCCTTCATCGCCCTCGCGGTATCAGGGGCAAATGGGGAGTAACGTATAAACAATCCTTTCCCCTCCCGGATAAGGGACTTATCAAGAATTTTACGTAAAAAATCACCTCAGCGTCAACCCCGACGGGGACGCTGAGGATTTTAATTGTTTTGCCCGGTAATTACGGCAGTTTATTTCACAAAATCCGCATTCTGCAGATACTCCAGAGATGCTTTAACGCCTTCCATTGGCGTGGTAGTATATTCTTCCTGTTCCACGACCGCATATTGCATTCCTGCCAGTGCGGCATTTTCATACAGGGTTTTGAAATCCATTTTCCCGCTGGCACCCACTTCCTTTTCATCTTTCACATGCCAGAGTTTAAATCTTCCCGGATACCGTGTGAAATAATCAACGGGATTCTTGCCTCCCATCTGTGTCCAATAGAGGTCGTTCTGAAAGAACACCTGGGAGCTGTCGGTATGCTGCAGCATGTAATCGTAGATAGTCTGGCCTTCCAGTGTGGCAAATTCACCAGAATGGTTGTGGTACCCGAACAATATCCCTTTATCCCGGCATTTCTTACCTACCGCGTTGAAGTAATCACAATAGCGCTGCAATCCGCTCAGGCTTGTATATCCAACACTGTCCATGAAGGGCTGAACGATATATTGGACACCTGCCGCAGCATGGGCATCGATACATGTGTCCCACCATGCCATTGCGGATTCCCAGGATGCCGAGTCGGGAACGGCCAGTCCTGTATGGGAACTTAGAAAACGCATATTGTTTTTTTCCACCAGTGCTTTGAAATCAGCCGGAGACATCCCATAAAACATGCCGTGGGAATAGTTTGCTGTTTCAATAAAGGTATATCCTGTTTTCCCGAGTTCTTCAATTGTTTTGACAGGATCTTTTTGCATGTCTTGCCGGATGGACCATAGCTGAAGGCCAACATCCTTCTTTTTTGTCTCTCTGGCACAGCTGTTTAAAATAAAAACTGCCAATGGAAAAATCAAAATGAAATAAAAAACAGCATATTTTTTCATAGGAAATTGTTTTGGTTTAGATCATAAAGCTACGGTTTTTTTTGAAAAAGATCTGGAAATGA
>JAGDMB010000025.1 GCA_017860375.1 Bacteroidota bacterium
ATGTTCTCTTCCGTAACGCCTGGCGGCAAATCATGGAACACAGGCTGAAGGGATTGCTGATACCGGTCAAAGATCTCCTGGATCGGTATGATATCGTATGCAACACCCAGTTTCTGTGCCAGGGCAACCGCATCCTTCACCGAATGATCGGAAGAGAATTGCGATGGCATCATAAGTACCCTGAGGTTTTCGGCTCCCAGCGCCCGGCAAGCCAGCACAAGCGTCACCGCCGAGTCGATCCCGCCGGAAAGTCCGAGTATCGCTTTTGAAAAATGCAATTTCCTGAAATAATCGCGGATGCCGGAAACCAGAGCGTCATGAACGGATTCCGTAATATCCGCTGGCTGAGGAAGCGATTGCTCTGCAGTGCTTCTTATGATTTCCTGCATGTCATAGATTCTGAAATCCTCCCGGAATAAATGCATCCTGTCAATGACTGCTCCTTTCGCATTGACTATCAGGGATCCGCCGTCGAAAATCAGTTCGGTATTGGCGCCGGTCTGGTTGACATACACGATCGGGACCTTGTATTTCTGAGCATTCTCTGTAAGAATATCCTCTCTTATCCTGGTCTGAATATAGGTGAAAGGCGAGGCAGCGAGATTGATGACGAAATCAGGCTGTAACTGGCTCAATTCCGCCATCGGATTTATGGTGTACAGCTTTCTTTCCTCGGTATACCCCATCACAGGCTGCTCATACCAAAGGTCCTCGCACAGTGTAACCGCTACTTTATATCCGTTCAGATCGAACAGATTGAAATTGCGGTTCCTTTCAAAATAACGGTATTCATCAAAGATGTCGTACGTAGGCAATAATGTTTTGTACGCGATTCCCTGAATGCCTTTATCCTGTAAGATATAAGCGGCATTGTAAATATTCTTGCCAATGGCGTTACGATTTAATACAGGACTGCCGACTATGGCTATTATGCCGTCGCATTCCTGTGCGATCCGGTGAACCGTTTGTTCGCACCTTTCAATAAAATAACGGTATTCAAGAAGGTCCATCGGTGGATAACCGCAGATGCAAAGTTCAGAAAAAACAACCACATCGGCTTTTTCCTGTTTAGCCCGTGACAGGGTTGAAATTATTTTCTCCGCATTCTCTTCAAACGCACCAATGGTATAATTTAACTGGGCAAGAGCAATACGCATAGAGGTCGCTTAAAACATAACTCCGAGCCGGAGGTTGACATAGTTCAGCGCTGCTTTGTATTCATCGTTGGTAAGCACGTCAATAAAACCATTGTTGTAAAAAATGCCAATATTCAGGGCTGTAGTACCGCCAAGGTCATATTCGATACCCCCTCCTATGAAGAAGGACAGGTTAAAAAGTCCGATTTCTTCACCGACATTGTCTTTGTCAAGCAGGTTTCCTTTATCCGAAGTAGCTTTGGCGCTGATATTGAACTGGGGCGTGAGGCCCAGCTGACCAAAATAAGTGATATAGCCGACAGGATTGGTCTTCAGTTTCAGTGACAGAGGAATGGATATATATTGAAGGGCATATTCAACAGTGGTGCCGGAATCCAGGGTGACAGTCATATCCTCATCAATAGTAAAGGTTGCAGGGCCATCGTTGTATTGAAGATTACCACCCATGTAGGTCAGATCAAGACCGGTAGCAAATGCGTAATTTTCCTTAAAGTTTGTTTCAAGCATCAGGCCGCCGTTAAAACCAAGTTTTGCACCGGCTTTGTCGATATGTTTGGTGTTTGGCGAAAACCATGACATAACCGGATCAAAATTGATCCCAATCTTAAAATCCTGAGCGGCCAGATTGATCGAAATGATGAGTGCCGTGAGTAGCAATATTTTCTTCATGACTTAGTAAGTTTGGTTTATATTATGGTCTTAAAATTAAACAATATTGAATCATGGTTTCCCGGTAAGAAAAATAAAAGTACAAAATTCAACGCTATAATACGAAAAAAACTAATATTGAAATTTTATTATACCTGTCAATGAAATGAAAAGGAAATTCTCATGCCTCTATATCTCCGGTCTGTTCATTATGCTCATGGCAGGCTGCCACCCGGATCCGTCTGACCGGCAAATGCCTTCATCTGCGTTACGTGTGACGGTTGAACGGTTTGATCAGGATCTTTTTGCCGGCGATCCGGGCAACATGGACAGTATAATTGCCTTCCTTCAACATCGTTACGGTTCCTTCTTCGAGCTCTTTACACGAAGGATCCTTTCCATCGGTGACACCGGTTCTCCCGGCTTTGCGCAACGCTTTCAGTCTTTTTTAACCAATTACGACAACTATTCGGCCTATCGCAAAGTCCAGCAGCTTTATCCCCGACCCGGCAAGCTTGATGAGAAGCTCAGTGAAGCCTTCCGGCAATATCGGCGTTATTTCCCGGACAAAAAGGTGCCCCGAATCATTGCCTTTGTTTCGGGTTTTAATTATTCGGTGGTTTCCGATTCCGGCCTCCTGGCCATAGGGCTGGACAAATACCTGGGCCCCGAGGAAGAATATTACAGCCGCTATGGTATATACAACTACCTCAGGATGAATATGCACGCAGACAAAATACCCTCCGATTGCATGCGCTTATGGGCCGAAACCGAGTTTGCCTACAACGATTCGGTGAATAATCTGCTGACCCGTATGATCTATGAAGGAAAGATCATGTTTTTTGTGAAGGCCATGTTTCCAAATGATCCCGATTCCCTGCTCTGGGGTTTCAGCGGACCTCAGATGGAATTTTGCTCAAGGAATGAAAAACAAATGTGGACCTACCTGGTGGAATACAAACAGCTATTCCTGACAGACCGGTTCACCATTGACAAGTACACCCTGGAAGGCCCTTTCACTTCGGATTTCTCCCAGGAGTCGCCGGGCCGTGCGGCTGTATGGATCGGGTACAGGATTGTGGAAAAGTACATGAAAAAGCAAAGAAGCCTTTCCCTGGAAGACCTGATGAAAGAGGACGACTACCAGAAGATACTGAACCTTTCAGGGTATAATCCATAGAAAAGGGCAACAAAAAAAAGAGGGTGCCCCGATTTAGGGGACACCCTCTTTTTATATTTTATCCAGGTAATCTGTTATTTACGAAATATCTCTTCTGAAACCGTCAGCCTTTTTCTGCCTTTGGCCCTTCTGCGCGCCAGCACTTTACGCCCGTTGGCGGTAGACATTCTTTCCCTGAAGCCATGTTTGTTGCGTCTTTTTCTGTTCGACGGCTGGTATGTCCTTTTCATCTGGTTATACTTTTATACCTTTTCATATAAATCGGATCGCAAAAGTAAAAATATTTTTCTTTATTGCAAAGAAAATTTGAAAGATATTATATTTGCCAGCCTCTGGCTTTTACAGCCTTTCGCAACGAAACAGTGCATGGAATGAAAATTCTGCTTATCAATCCTCCGCGTTCTCCCGAGAATAAAATACTGGAATATGCACCGGCGGATGCGAAGCATTTCATTCATAAAAAGCTGATCGGTCCACCCCTGGGATTGTTGACCATAGCCGCCGCGGTGAAGGATTTCGATGTGCGGGTCATCGACCTGAAAGGCGAATACGATCTTCACCCGGAAGCCCCGGATCTGAAGGATCAGGTGATCGCATCCCTTGAAGAATTCAATCCGGAGATTGTAGGGGTAACGTTTATTGCCTCCGAATTTTATTACGGCATTGACATTTTCCGTACCGTGAAGCTATTCAACAGCGGTATTCTTACGGTTGCCGGGGGATTGCATGTGACCATCTGTCCGGGTGATTTTACCGATGCCTCCGTCGATGTACTTTGCCCGGGTCATTCGGCAGGAATATTCCGCGAACTGGTCATTGCCAGGGAAAAAGGAAAACCCATTGAAACTGTCCCCGGTATTGTTCTGAATACGGCCAGTGGACACCTGCGCACTGCTCTCCCCGATCAGGCATGGGATGCTGCCGGGAAGAATTTTATCATGCCCGACCGCAGTCACCTTAAACGCTGGCTGCAAACTTATAAAGTGGGGAAAGATCCGTCTCCCGCCACCTATATTTTTACCTCACTGGGATGCCCGTATGAATGTTCATTCTGCTCCATCTGGCCGCAGCACGACAGGAAATATTATGTCCGTTCGGTTGAATCCGTCATTGACGAGCTTAAACAGTTGCAGGAATATGAAACCGTGAGGTTTGCCGATGCCAATACCATCGTAGATGTAAATTTCATTCATGCCCTTTTTGACCGGATCTCAGAAGAGGGGATCAAAAAGAAATACATCATGGACATTCGTTCGGATGTGGCCGTCAGGCATCCGGACCTGATCGAAAAGCTGGCCGGAGCAGGACTAAAAGTGGTCATCTGCGGCTTTGAATCCTTTCGGGAAGAGGAACTCAGGCAATACAACAAGAATACTTCCGTGTCCTATATCAAAGAGTCAATTGATATTTTTCACCGGAACGGCATCATGCTCCGGGGCAATTATATCGTACCGAACGGTTATGACGAGGATGATTTCAGGGCCCTTGCCGATTATGCCGGCTCAAACCGGGTGGTTTATGCCGGTTATACCATTCTCACTCCTATGCCGGGTACGGTTTTTTATAATGAAATCAAAGACCAGATCATCGACCGCGACCTTTCAAAATACAACTTTTTTAACAGCGTATTGAAGACAAAACTGCCGCTTGAGAAATTCTACGAGAATATTGGAAAGCTTTGGAAAATAAAACTGGGCGAAGATATCATCTGACATTATTTGTCCGCTGCTGATTCGATGAATTTTTCCAGCTTGTCTACCGAAAAGGACTGAAATTCTCCCTCAATAAACCTTGCATTTCGCGTGAGTCCGTCACCGGCCCCGCACTCAAAGATCCTGTCGGAACCATTTGAAACCAGGGAATTCATGGTCTTCATCCAGTTCATCCGGCTCGAAAGATTTACGATAACCTCCTTTCTGAGTCCGTCACCGGTGGTGATCATGTTCTGATCCATGGCGGAAATGTAAGGATATAGCGGGGGCATAAAATCAATATCCCCGATCGCTTCGGCAAATTCGGGTGAAGCTCTTTTCAGGAACCTGGAATGATACGGTTTGGATACGGGAAGGAGGCTTATACGCATGGCTCCTGCTTCCCTGGCTGCTTCCAGGACAATTTCTATTGCCTGACGCGTTCCGGAAAGGATAAAGGTGTACGGATTATTCTGGTTGCTGATTTCTATATCCTTCCTGTCCTCTATTAAGGTGCCCAGATCAGTTTCGTCCAATCCGATGATCATGCCCATGCCAAACCTGCCCCCTTCGGTAGCCCGGCACAGGATCTCCCAGGCTTGTTTTATCATCTTTATTCCCTGCAGGAAATCAACGGATCCGCAATAATGCAGGGCGGCATAGATGCCCATGCTGTATCCCGAAACGAAGGAAGGACTGAAATTCTTGTTTTTCAGGAATCCGGCAACTGAACAACTGAAAATATAGCTTATGTATTGTGATTTAAGTTCATCATCCAGGAAATTATTCCTTCGGAAGTCAAAGCCGGTAAGGTCGGTATTCAAATACCCGGAAACGGATTCAAGAAGACGCGTAAACGTAATCCCTATATCCCTGTTTATCCGGTTTTCAGTCCCTTTGTATTCGTTGACAAATGCCGGAAAAACAATACTTGCAGCCATGGGACAGGATGTTATGAAAGCAAGACCACCTGAAACATTACATAGTCAGGACTATATTCGAGAAAAGATTCAAAACTCCGGCATTTCTTTTCACGGAAGATTTTCTTTGCATACCCGCTAAGCCTGACCTCATATTTTTGCAGATCATCGGCATCGGCAAAAAGGAGCTCGATATCCTTCCATGAAATACTGCTGTTTGTCCAGCTTAAGCCGAAGGACTTAAAAAAGGCTTCCTTGCAGGAAAATCCCAGCGGAAAAGAAAGAAAAGGGCAGGACGTAAGGTTATGTTCTATCTCGGAGTCCGTATATACAAGTCTGACAAAACTTGTGCTGTGCCCGGGTTTCGGTATCTTTTTTCTGAACCTGGCCGGCTCTTCAATATCAATTCCGCATCCCAGTACTTCTTTCATCGGTTCTCCGCAATTTGGACCGGTTAAAGATTTACGATATTGTTTTCGTGTTCAATCATCAGCATCTGGGTGTCGATCAACTGGCCTATTGTTTCTACCGGATGCTTGACAATGTATTTGGCAATGGTCTTTAACTCGATGGAAAGATTGTATTTCTTCTTGAAAATCTCGATCAGCTCAAGAAACATCAGTGAATCACCCTCCAGGTCAGAAATGATATTGGTGTCATCATGGATCCGGCTGATGTCGGTTTCGCATTCTTCCGAAAAGAAACTATACACGATCTCTTTCACTTCCGCTCTTGTGTTTGCTGTAATCTGGCCCATGGGTATTTGTTGATTTGTTGATTTGTTGATTTGATGATTGAAAGTTCATGGTTGACGGTTCACAGTTCACGGAAAATCTATAAACTTGTCAATCTGTTAATCTGTCAACCCGTTAATCTGTTATTCTGTTAATCTATCAATCTGTCAATCTGTCATCTGTCATCTGTCATCTGTCATTTGTCATCTGTCATCTGTCATTTGTCATCTGTCATCTGTCATTTGTCATCTGTCATCTGTCAACCGTGAACCGTGAACCGTGAACAGTCACCTTCTTTGAATCTATAATCTGTCCGAAATTAAACATATTTTTTAAATACCAGGGTCGCATTATGCCCCCCGAAGGCAAAAGAATTTGAAAGTGCGCAGCGTATCACGTGTTTGCGCGACCTTCCGGGTACAAAATCGAGATCCAGCTCGGGATCGGGAATATCCAGGTGGATAGTGGGGGTGACGATATCGTTTACAAGGCTCATCACCGTTACCACGGCTTCAATCACTCCGGCAGCACCCACCGTATGTCCGATCATCGATTTGGTTGAGGAGACCGGTATTTTGTAGGCTCTCTCCCCAAAGACTTTTTTTATGGCCATGGTCTCGTATTTGTCATTCAGGGTGGTAGAAGTACCGTGCGCATTTATATAATCCACTTCAACGGGACTGACGCCTGCATGTTGAAGGGCGGCTTCCAGGGTTTCGCTTATCCCCTGGCCGTCTTTCATCGGAGCCATGATGTTGTATGCCTCGCTTGTCATGGCATAGCCCGCCAGCTCTGCAAAGATTTTTGCCTTTCTCCGCAATGCGGATGCTTCCGATTCCAGGATCATGATGCCTGCACCTTCACCGACCACGAAACCGTCACGGTCGCGTGAAAAAGGGCAGCAGGCTTTTTCCGGGTCGGGATTGACCGATAGGGCATACAATTCATTGAATCCTTCTATTTCTTCGCGGTTTATGATGGAATCTGCTCCTCCCGTGATTACCAGATCGGCAGCACCGCTTATGATCCTGTCATACGCAATGCCAAGGGCATAAGCGGATGAAGCGCAGGCCGAGGTAACGGTAAAATTCGGCCCGCGGAGTTTGTATTCCAGTGATATCCAGGCCGACATTGCATTGCTCATGCTTTTCAGTATGGTATTTTTGGGCGTTGTTCCCTTTTCGGCACTTGAATTGGCTGTGCTTACCACACCCAGTATTACGGCACAACGTGATCTGTTAAAGGATTCAAAGTCAATAGCGGCCTGCTGAACCGCATCTTTCGCGCATACATAACCCATTTTGGTGACGCGTGTGGTCTGTTCCGCCATCCTTTTCTTCACATGACCCGCGGCATATTCTTCGAAGGTATCAGGTACCTGGGCAGCAACCTGGGTCTGCAAACCAACAGGATCAAAAAGGGTTATCCTTTTTACACCGTTCTTTCCGGCAACCATATTTTCCCAGCCCGACCGCAGATCCAGTCCAAGCGAGGTAATCATGTTCATACCCGTGATTACTACCTTGTTGCTCATATTTACCCCTTTCGGATGGAAGCAAATGTAAAAACTTTGTACAAAATAAGGGCTAAAATTTTATTTTTGCCTGATAAAATTATGATTCCCGCAGATATTTATATTTTTACAACCGATACCAGGTTATCCTCATGTTTGAATATCAATTAACCGTGCGGGGATATGAACTCGATTCTTACGGCCACGTAAACAATGCCGTTTACCTGAATTACTTCGAACAAGCCCGTTGGGATATTTTCCGGAGGCTTGAACTGATGGATTATTTCGGGCAAAACAACCTGATGCTGTTCGTAACCGAAATGCAGGTGCGCTACAGCCGTGAGGCAAAACTTTTCGATGATCTGCTGATCCGCACAAAGATTACAAAAGAAGCGCCTTATCTTGTTTTTAACCATCGGATGTACCGCCATGGATCGAGAGTGAAAATCTGTTCTGCGGATGTGAAAACCCTGCTGACCGATACGGAACGTATGAAATATGATATTCCCGAATTTTTGCTGGCTAAACTTAAACTGGGATGAAACAGCATAAGGTTATTGCGTGGGAAAGAAACGGAGACATTGGTGTTTTATCCATTGACAATCCGCCCGGGAACCTCCTGGAGGAACCCGAATTCATGGACAGGAAGTGGCTTGAGGAATGCCTGGAGGATAAATCCCTGAAGGCGATGCTCATCAAAGGGACCGGCAGGCATTTCTCCGCCGGGGCCGATATGAAATTACTGAAAAAACTTGCGCAGGATGAGTCCGTTATGATGAAAGAAATGGCCGCGGGAAAAGATTTGATCCGCTTTATCGAACAAATGGATATTCCCGTTGTCGCCTCTGTCAGCGGAGTTTGTTTCGGAGCAGGGCTGGAAATTGCACTGGCATGTCCTATCCGTATTTGCAGCGATAATGCCTTGTTTGCCTTTCCCGAAACGAATTACGGAATCATGCCGGGACTGGGTGGTACCGTGATGCTTTCAAAACTGATCGGACCGGGGAAAGCCGCGGAAATTATCCTTTCCGGAGATATCCTAAATGCCCAGCAGGCATTGAAGCTTAGACTTGTTGATTATTGTGTGCCTGCAAATGAAATCAGCGATTTTTCCCTGGGATATCTGGAAAAACTAACTTCCGGCAGGAACACAGAGGTGATCCGCTCTGTGATGCGGTCCCTGCATAATGCACAGACATTGCCGTTTGAGAAGGCGCTCGAAGAAGAGACAAAACTTTTCTGCACACTGGCCGTGAAAAGTATGCAAAACGAAGAGGAATGAAGGCATGAGGCAAAATCCGGTGTACAGAAAGCAGGTCGAAAGGATCGGCAAAGAGGAATTCCTTTCCTTTTATTTGGCGTGCGAGCCAGAAAAGTGGTATTCCAACAAGGAAATGCAGGTTTTTCCTTTTCCCGGGAGAGTTCAAAGCCTTGCCGGACGGTACCTGATAAAAAAAGCAATAAGCGAATTCCTGGAGGAAAAAGAGCATATGCAGGAAATCGAAATTTTCAACAATGACTTCGGAAAACCGGAAGTGACCCTGGGTGAACATATACACCAGGCCATGAAAAGGAAAGGGATTAAAAGAGTGGAATGCTCCCTTTCGCATTCGCAACACTATATTACTGGAATGACCCTATTTTGTTATTAAATGTTGCTAAAAACGATTGACTGGAAGATTGAAAATGATATTGGCCACCTGGTGCTCTGCCAGCCTCCGGCCAATACCATGTCACGGCATTTTTTTGAAGAGATGTCCATACTGACCCGTGATATTTTACCCCGGGCGGACTTTAAGGCGTTGATCATTTATGGCAAAGGGAGACATTTTTCTTCCGGGGCCGACCATTATGACCTCAGGAACCGGATCATGGAAAACATGCCTGCGGACTTCCCTCATGAATTGCCCGGTTTCCTGAAAGAAACGACACGCAGTTTTCTTTTCATTGAAAACCTTCCGGTCCCCACATTTGCTGCCATCCGGGGCACCTGTTTCGGATCGGCCCTGGAGCTGGCGTTGCATTGCAGATTCAGGATCTGTGCAGAAGGAACCGTGCTTGGTTTTCCCGAATCCTCTTTCGGTTTGATGCCGGGATGCGGAGGTTCCGTTAAACTTCCGGCCATAACAGGCCTTGCTAAGGCCATTGAGCTGATCGTGAGCGGAAGGAATTTTTCGGCGGCCGAAGCGTATGAGTGGGGCATCGTACACAAAATCGTTCACCGCAGATCCCTGCTCGAAGAAACCGTGGACCTGGCCAAGACAATGATTCATAAGCATGTACCTGAATGGAATCCTTAAACACCAATTGCGTACGCATATCCGGAACCGGGAGCTTTCTTCCAGGCTCTGCCCTTTCGGTTGATGAGGTGGATGATTTTCTGGGCGAACTGACGGAGGCCCCTCCAAAGACAAGAGCCTGGCTGCAGCGTATGAAAAGCATGATGAAGGAAATGCTGGAGGTCGAAAATTATTATTATGCCATTGACCCTGTGACGCGGCAGTTTACGGAGGACAATATTACCATGTCGGTAAAGGCGGCAAAAAAGGCCATGGAAATGGCCGGAATGCAAGCCGGGAAAATTGAGTTTATTGCGTATGGCAGTGCGCACCAGGACCAGATGCCCACGGCCTCGGTAAGAATACAGGAAGCCCTGGGCATTTCAACCTGCGGCGAGATCTCCATCCATGCCAATTGCACTTCAGCGTACAAGGCGTTTTTGGTTGCGTATGATTTTATTAAAAGCGGCCGGTATAAAAATGCCCTGGTCCTTTCTTCCGGCATGTCCTCTTCCATGCTGCGGGCAGAATATTACAACCAGCCCCTGGTCAAAAAGGAGGAATTGTTCCTGCGCTATTTTCTGAGCGATGGAGCCGGCGCCGTGGTGCTTCAGGCTGATCCTTCCTGCAAGGGAGGACTGTTTGTGGAAAATGTATACATGGAATCCATAGGTGGTAAAAAGCCGAGCGCCATGAAGGACAAGAGACCTGCCTACTGGATGAATCCAAAGGAGGAATTTGAAAAGGGATACCATCATCTTTCACAGATGTTTCAGAACGAACTGCGGCAGAACTTTCACGAAGCTGACGGTTCCGTGTTCTTGAAAGGACTGAAACGGATGTTTGAACGGTATCCTGCCGACCTTTCGAGGCTGCGGTATTTCCAGATCAATTTTCCTTCGAAACATATCGCCGAGCTGGTGATGGACGAATGCGAAGCCCTTGGCATTCCCAAAGACACCCTTTATACCCGGATGTCGGGTATGGGGTATGCCGGACCTCCCATGGTCTTTATCTGCCTCGACAAGATCTTCCGCGAAGAATCCCTGGTGAAGGGTGACCTGGTGCTGAGCTTCGTCACCGAGGTAAGTAAATTCATGCAAGCCGGGTTTACGCTTGAATACAGATAGCCGATTCATGCATTTCCCGCAGGGTTCGGTGAATCCTCATAGGGTCCCCTTTATAACCAACCCGGAGAATTGCACTGCCGGCATACTTTTCTTTTTTGCAATGCAACCGCAATGGCCGGTTATTGATATTTGCTCTTCAGTCGCAGCAAAGTCCGGAACATCGGTTCTTCCAGTCCCTGCGTTTTTCTGATGGCCAACGCTTCGGCCAGCATTTCGGGTTTGGGAGCACTGTCGAGCGCATGAACCACGTTTGGCCGCTTTGCGATCTCGCGGTGCAGCAGGTAGGATAAATTTTCGCGGCCGATATCCGGACTGACATAATAAACCGGTTCGAGAAGGTTATCGTCCGCTTTGATGAAACCCTGCTTCAGCGCTATATCATACATCTCGGTCAGCGGGTAGATGCGGACACCTTCCCCTGTAAACACCATGTCTTTTCCGGAAATATACCGGTCGATGAAAGAGAAGGTCTCCATAACCGTTTCCTCCGTTTCGCCGGGGCCCCCGAACATGAAAAACCACATGGTCGGCATATCATGCCCGCGGATCAGATCCGCACAAACCTGAAGCTGTTCAATGGAGAAATTCTTTTTCATCGTCTTCAGCATCTTTGGTGAAGCCGTATCGGGAGTGCAGTCGATCTGCCTGAAACCTGCTCCTTTCATCAATGATATCAGGGCAGGACTTGCGTCTTTCGGGTTGATTCCCATGGTCCGCAACCGTATTTTCATCTTTCGTTTTATGATCTCTTTGCAGATGGCTTCGGCATGCCCGGCGGGTGAATTAAAGGTGGAATCGACAAATTCAAATAAAATATCGCCCAGCCGCCCGGAGGCTTCTTCGATCTCGTCTGCAATCTCTGCCGGATCTCTCAGCCTGTAATTGCGCCCTTCGAGGTTGGGGTAGGAACAGTAAATACACGAAAAAATACATCCCCGCTTGGTCTGCAACGGGTAACTGCCCCGCTCCCTGTAGAGGTCCATCTGCAACCTGTCGTACATGACGGAAAAAGGAACATCCGGCATGCTTACCTTAAAATCGGGGGGATTGATCCGATATTGATTGTCTTTTTTGTATATGACTCCCGGAATTCCCTGCGGTTCTTTTCCCTTTTCCAGGGCATCCAACAACTGAGGGAAGGAGGATTCCCCTTCTCCGATGATGCCATAGGAGAGGTCTGCAGCAGCAAGGATCTCCTCAGGAAAAATACTGAAACCGCTTCCTCCCAGGATCACCGTCGCTTTTGCATGGTCACGTGTTACGGCTATGTACTTTCTGATAATGTCGGGAATAAAAAAAACCGGCCTGCCCATAACCGTATTGTCGATATTCCGTATGGAGATGCCGATGTAATCCGGATTGACCGCGGTAAGCCATTCTTTCAGCTCTGTCTCAGGATGTGCCGCGGCATCATAAAAGCTCACCTCAAACGATTTTTCAATGCACCGTGCGATCAGGCAAAGGCCAAGGGGCGGGACAGGGTAGGGGATCTTTTCGGTGTTTGTATTGATAAGCAGGACTTTTTTCATGGCGCGGGCTTCCTCATGAGGAACAAATGTAGCAGAATTTTTCATACAGGCGGAGCGGAATCCGGAGCCGGAAACCATTAACTGTGAACCTTCAGCTTTGTCGTAAATACGTGCGGAATTTTATAAATGACCAAAACAAACTACATTTGTCGCATGTCTCACCCGGCCCCGAAAAAATACAAATTACTGCTCGTAAGTCCCCGGCAGCAACAAATAGGGTATACGGCGCATGCAGAGTTGGCACGGATGCTTGGTAAAAAAAGGATGATGGTGCCGCTTGCCTTACCAATTGTGGCAGCCTGTACGCCGGACCACTATGAAATCAGGATTGTGGACGAGGAAACCGAAACCATCCCCGCAGATTACCGTCCCGATATTGTAGGAATTACTGCCCTGATGGCTACGCGTGAAAGGGCTAATCGTATTGGCGATCATTTCCGGTCACTGGGTGTGCCCGTGGTGATGGGCGGGGTAAGCGTTTCGGTATCGCCCGATGAATTCCTTCAGCATGCGGATGCCGTAGTGATAGGGGAGGCAGAAAATGCCTGGGAACATTGCCTTGAAGATTTTGAGAAAGGGAATCTCAAGTCGAGGTATATTGCTGATCCAAAAACCGATTATCGCCGGCCGAAACCACCGAGATGGGATCTTATTGACATGGATAAGATCTTCCAGGTGGCGGTGCAGATCACGAGGGGCTGTCCTTTCAACTGTGACTTCTGTCTGGTTTCCAATATTTTCGGAAGGCAGATGCGGTTCAGGGATATCGGTAACGTAATTGAGGAAATCAAAAACCTGCCATCAAAATATGTCTTTTTTGTTGATGATAACCTCACGATCAATAAGCCGTATGCTCACGAACTGATACATCAACTGAAACCTTTGGGCATTTCCTGGGCCTGCATGTCCAGCATCGATGTGGCCGATGACGAAGCGTTACTAAGGGAGATGGCAGAGTCCGGCTGTTTTAATATCCTCATCGGTTTTGAATCAATGAATCCGGAAAGCCTGGATGAGGTGCATAAGAAACATAACCGGGGCGGTGAAAAATTCGTTGGGGCCATTCAAAAAATCCACCGTGCCGGCATACAAATCAATGCCTCCTTTATCGTGGGTTTTGACAATGATACGCTGGCTGAATTTGACCGGATCTTCGATTTCACGATGCAAACCAGCATGCCCAATGTGAACCTGAATCTGTTGGCGGCTCCTCCGGGCTCCGAGCTGAATGCAAGACTAAAACGCGAGGGCCCGTCGATCCATTATGCCAATATGGGACAGCTTGAGCTGTACGATCATTATATGGAAACTCTCCGGAGGCTGTATTCCTTTGATACCATTCTGAAAAAGGCTAAAATGCTTTTTTCTGAAGGCACATTCACAAGGCCCGGTGGAAGTATTCCCCTTGTTACAAGGCTGCGCATTACCTTTGTTATCTTCAGGGAATATCTCTTTTCGAAAGACAGGAACCGCAGAGCTTTGTTTTTCTACTTAATGGGACTGATTAGAAAGAAAAGGATCGCGGTGGACAAGGCGTTTTCCTTTATGCTTTCCATGCTGAGCGCACACCGGCAGATAAGGATGAACTGGGAAAGCCGGGAAAAATACCGTTCGCTGATCCGGAAGAACGATGCCGGACCCTGGAAAATGAGAAATTACCCGCACGATATCCATGCTTAAAATCAAGAAAGTAGCTGTAGCTGGGGAAGGAAAAATGGGCTCGTCCATTTTCCATTACCTGAAC
>JAGDMB010000207.1 GCA_017860375.1 Bacteroidota bacterium
AAACAGTCAGCCCAGAAAGGAGCAGGCATAATAGGTGGACTCTTTTCATGCAGCCGGTGATTGGATGACCTGTTAATTTAAGTGAAAGCGAATGCAATGATCCGCTCTCACCGTACTCCGTATTCCGTGAGTTTTAATTTATCTTTTGCTGAGCACATCCCTTTCGTACTTCTGTATAATACCAATGTATTCTTCCGCTACCGGAATGTTATTCTGCAGGCAATAATAGTCATACACGGTCCCGAACGGTTTAGCTTTCAAAATTTCCAGCAGGGCAAGCCGTTCAAAGGTACGGCCAGATTCTTCATAAGCCCTCAGGGTAGCGGTCGGCTCAAGCAAGGCAAAAAGGAAGGCAAGCTGTGCCGCTCTGATACCGGTCACATATGCACCAATCCGGTTGAGGCTGGCGTCGAAATAGTCGAGGCCGATATTCACACGCTTCAATGCATTTGCACGCACGATCTCCTGGGCGATCAGCTGAATCTCATCGTTAAAAATCACCACATGGTCACTGTCCCAGCGGACACCCCGTGTAACATGAAGGAGCAATTCATCCACAAACTGCAGGACGGAGGATATCTTGTCCCCCACCTGTTCGGTCGGATGATAGTGTCCGTTATCGAGGCAGATCAATTTTTTGTTCTGTATCGCATATCCGAGGTAAAACTCGTGAGAGCCGACCACCATTGACTCGGAGCCAATGCCAAAGAGCTTGCTTTCCACCGAATCTTTCAGGTATTTTTTGGGATAATGATCCGCAAAGATTTCGTCGAGTGATTTCTTTAACAGGGCACGGTGGGTATTCCGGTCGACCGGTGTATCCTTTGAACCGTCGGGAATCCAGATGTTGTTCACTACCGGGTTGTTCAGCTGCCTTCCCATTTCGGCGGCTATCTTCCGGCACCTCCTGACATGCTCAACCCAGAATTTCCGTTGCTTCTCGTTTTTGCTTGAAAGGGTAAAACCATCTTCTGCCAGGGGATGAGAGAAACAGGTGGGATTAAAATCCAATCCAAAGTCATTCTTTTTTGCCCAGTCAATCCAGGTTTGAAAATGCCGTATCTCGATCTGGTCGCGGTCAACCTTTTTTTTCTGAAAGTCCCCGTATATAGCATGCAGGTTCAGCCGCAGCTTTCCGGGGACAAGGGTTCTCACTTTCTCGATGTCCTGTTTTAGCTGTGCTATTGTCCTGGCCTTCCCGGGATAATGTCCGGTCGCCTGGATGCCTCCTCCGCTCAGCTCGGCATCGGGCGTTTCAAATCCGCCCACGTCATCCGACTGCCAGCAGTGAAGACTGATGGTCACTTCATTCATTTTTTTCAGCGCCGTATCAGGTTCCACGTGAATGGACTTATACTGTTCTCTGGCCAGCTGATAGGCCTTTTTGATTGATGCTGTGGTTGCCATGATGTTGATTTTTATCTTATATTCACTACAAAAGTGGAAAGGATCAGGATGATGATGCCGATCCATACTATAAACCGGGTTTTGGCACTGCTCCCTTTCCATTCTTTCAGCAGGATTCCCCAGATGTTGCTGATGGCGATGTTCAGTGCCATCAGGATGCTCCACCCGAAAATGGCCATGCCGGGAGGCAGCTTGCTTGATCCCATGCCAAAGAAAAGAAACTGGAAAAACCAGAGAATTCCGGCCAGGGAACAGAACAGGATGTTGTTCCACAGAACAGGCGCTGAAACCTTTGTGTAATCTGAAAAGGTCTTATTCCTGACCGTAAGGTACACACAATACACGAAGTTTGTGATGAATCCCCCCAGCAGGATAAAGATCAGCGTGGGATTTTTCTGGAACAGGGGATCCACACCGTAAGCCAGCGCAACGTCCTCGATGGGCTTCCCGGCCTGATACCCGAAATTAAAGCAGGCGCTCATAATACCTGCAAGTACGGCGATGGATAACCCTTTCTTCAGGGCGAATTCCTTTACTGCAGCTTGTCTTTCTTCAGCACTCAGTCCTTTGTTTTTCAATGCCCCGGCATATCCGATGATCACAATGCCCAGCACGCACACCGATACGCCAATAACCGTGAGTATTCCGGCCGGTGTGCTGAACAGGTTCTCTCCTGCCAGGATGGGAGGAAGGAGAGTGCCAAACGCAGCACATAAGCCAAGGGCTATACTCTGACCCAACGCAACGCCAAGATACCGTATGCTCAGTCCGAAGGTAAGGCTGCCAATTCCCCAAAGCACGCCATAAAAAGCAGCCCAGAGTTTTGCGGAGGATGGAGCTGCAGAAAGGATGGATCCTAATGTGCCTGCCGGGACTGACAACCAGGCGGCCGCCCAGGGTGCCAGGATCCAGGCTACAAGGCCCTGAACGATCCAGTACGATTCCCACGCCCAGTTCCTGACCTTTTTAAACGGGACATAAAAACTGGCCGCACCTATGCTGCCCAGGGCAATTAATGCAATACCTGCTACCGGATTCATGCTGTTTTTTTAATGGGTTGTTAGTATCGTGCAATGTATAAATTTATGGAAAAAATGGAGAACCTGTTTTTTTTGGCAAAAAATGCTATTTTTATTTACCATTTTATTTTCAAGGGATCCATACACTTAAAACAAGGAGGTACTATGGTTGATTCAAATGTGGTTTTGTTTGGGCAAACCCTTGCCTATACATTGTATTGCATTGCCATTTTGCTGCTTATGGGTTGGTTTGGTATGAGAATAACCACTAAAACCGGAAGCAATGTAGTGAAACCGGCATTGTTTTATTCCTTCGTGGGATTTTTGGTGGTACTCGGGGTTTCGTTGCATATCGTTACCTATAATACGATTCCCTGGTCCCCGGTTGATCTGAACCGTTCGGATTACACACCCGATAAGAAATTTGAAATCACGGTAGCCAATCATGAATTTCAGCTTCCGGCTGAAAAACTAACCATTGAGTGTCATGACCTGGTTTTGTTTGATGTCACATCGCATGATCTGACCTATGGTTTTGGGCTTTTCCGTCAGGACAACACCATGGTTTTTCAGATGCAGGTAGTGCCGGGGCACCGCAACGATATCCTCTGGAAATTTGACAAGCCGGGCGTATATTCTATCCGGTCAACGGAATATTCGGGACCGCGGGGAGTGCCCATGATCGTGAAAGATGCGGTGGAAGTGCTGGCCTGCGAAGAATCAACCAAAGAGTAACGATTTCCCAAAAAATAAAAAGTTCAATCCTATGGAATTCATAAAGACATTGTGGACCGGGGAGAAAGGCTTATTCAAACCGGATGGCCTTACCCCCATGCAAAGAATAACCCTGCGATTTGTAGTGGCGGCGCTGCTTTTCTATGGAATTGTTGTCATCGAAGGAATGCTGATGAGGATATACGAGATTGAGCCGGTTTTGCTGACCGGTAAGGAACAGTTTTTCGCCATTATGACAGCCCATCCGCTGGTTGGTATTTTCGGATCGACCTATTGCCTTGTTTTTGGCGCTTTCTTTTTTGTCCTTCCCATGCTGATGAAAAAGCCGCTCTGGAGCATAAAGATGGCCAACTGGACTTTCTGGCTGGTGACCATGGGTACCTTTATTTTCTGGTTTGCCGGGTTTGTATCGCATTATGCCCCTCTATATACCCTTTACTGGCCGTTGCCTGCTGATTTTGACCAGTTCAGTGTGGTCGGCGGAACTTTTTTCATTCTGGGCATCGCCATTGTGATGGCGGGCACCACGTTGTTTATCATCAATGTGTTCAAGACCATTGCCTATACACCGGAAGGATGGGAAAAACAACCTGCCGGAGCATTGCTGGCGTCTGCCATCGGACTTACAGGATTCAGGAATCTTTTTACCAAAAAGAAAAAGGAGCACCTGGTTCCTCTTCCTGCAGCGGCCATAGCACGCGGTACTATCGACATGGCATTCAATACCGCAATTATTTTATTTACCGGTGTGCTCATCCTTGTATATATGGTGGCCTCTTTGCTGGGTTTTGATCTAAAGGAAACAGCCGTTGATGCTTTGTTGTATAAAAACTGGTTCTGGTGGGGCCTTGATCTGATCGCCGACGGACTCGTGCTGATATTCGTTGCCGGTACCTGGTATTTGCTGGCTACCCTGATCACCGGAAAAGACGTTTTCATGCAAAATATCGCAAGGGCGGCCCTGCTGCTTGAGCTGATCGTCTCGTGGACCGTCTGGTCGCATCACCTGCTCTCGGATCAGGCGCAGCCGAGCATGCTGAAAGTGGTCTCGGGTGAAATGGTTACCGCTTTTGAGCTGATTACCCAGGGGCTGGCCTTCTTCATAACACTCGCGACCCTGTGGAGCGCAAGACCCCTGAAAATGACAAATTCTCTGAAATTTCTGCTTGGCGGATTGACCGGTTTTGCGTTGGCGGTTCCTGCCGGCATCATGCAGGCCGATGTGGGACTGAACCGTATATTGCATAATACGCAATGGGTCGTAGGTCCGCATGTGCATGTTGCCGTGCTGGTGGGCCTTACGATGACGCTTTATGCTGCCGTGTATGCACTTTTCCCGCTGGTAACCAACGGTGCACAACTGTACAGCCAGAAGCTGGCCAATATCCATTTCTGGTGCCACCTGTTCGGGGGCATAGGAATGGGAGCTTTTATGGGAATGGCAGGATTGAAGGGAATGCTGCGGCGTTCTTTGTATGTCGACGGTGAATATTCTCTTTATATGATCCTGGCAGGCCTTGCAGGAGCTTTATTGCTGACCGCCTTCCTGGCCTTTTTTATCAATATTGTGATGAGTGTGGGATTGCAGGGGGTAATTGGTATTTTCAGACCTTCGAAAATCAAAACAAAGGAATTGATGCCGGGGGATGCGAAATAGTCCCCCTGTTTACATTCCATCTGCGAGTACCAGGCATTCCACATGATGGGTCTGCGGAAAGAAATCATACGGAATGATTCTTTTGACCGCATAACCTGCTGATGTCATTATCTCCAGGTCACGTTTCAGGGTTCCTGCACTGCAGGAAAGGTATGCCATTTTATCCGGCCGCATTTTCCGAGTGATCCAGTCCAAAACCGGGGATTCAATGCCTGTGCGCGGCGGATTGGCATAAAGCAGTTTTTGTCTGCCGGCCTGATACCGGCTCTCAATCCATTGCTCCAGCTGGGGCAACCGATGCCGGCATGTACCTCTCAACACCAGGGCCCCCGGGGCATTCCGGAGTGCACATTCTACAGCTTCGCCTCCGGTTTCAATACCCAGAGCATATGCACCCTTGCTTACCCAGCG
>JAGDMB010000208.1 GCA_017860375.1 Bacteroidota bacterium
CTAATGGAACTGCATCATTTTGCCAAAGTGACCGAAGGCAATCCCGGGAAGAATCTTTTTATGAAATTGTTGCATGACCTTGATTTCATCCTCGGGCTTACCCGTTCAAATGTGGTAAGCATTAAAGCTGCCGGACTCAGCATGATTTCTTCTGTTGTGGATATTATCAATGCGCGCATTGACTTCGATAATGGCTGTACGGCTACATTGACCTGCAACTGCGCTTCCGTAAATGACGAACATACCGGTACCGTGGTGCTCAAGGACAAAATCATGTACATCGATTTTATCCGTGAGGATGCCAGTGTCTGGAACTTCAACCGGTCTGACCGGATTAATGATACCATCACCACAGACAAGATCAGCTTTCATCGCGACAATGACTTTGGGGAAGAGCTGCTATCCTTTTTCACCCTGCTCAATGATAAAAACCGTTTACTGGCAAACTCCGAGGATGGTTTCAGACCTTTCATCCTTGCCACAAAGATAATGGACAAGGTGAACCGAACGGCTGCGAGGACAGTTTAGGGACACTGCCACCGGTATTCCGTTTCATAATCTGAAACTTTGACAAAACTTATTTCACAAATTAAAAGTTAATTATATTTTTGTGCCTCTTAATGAGTCTCAACTTTTTGTGAACTTTTACCGGAAGGTATCTTTACACAGTTTGAAATGGAAAAGAGGGAGGATGGTAAAGTCAAATCCATTAAAGTGAATCGCCGCAGCCAGCTGGCCAAATATGTCTTTTCTGATTGGCTCTCTGCCGCAGTAAGCTGGAGCCTTTTCTACCTGTTCCGGAAAATTTATATTGAACCGCTGAAATTCGGATACCCGATTGACATTGAACTGGATGTCCGGTTTTTTCTGGGATTGTCGTTAATACCCTTTTTCTGGCTTTTTCTATATTATCTGTCAGGGTATTATCGCGATGTTTTCAGAAAATCAAGGCTCAGTGAACTCTGGCAGACCATTGGCAATACTTTCCTGGGGGTCATCATTCTGTTTTTTACCCTTTTGCTCAATGACGTGATCAGCACCTATTCCAATTATTATATCTCCTTTGCGGCATTGTTTACCATTCATTTTGTTCTTACGTATATACCCCGGTTGATGCTGACAACCCGAACCACCCACAGGGTGCACAACGGTGAGATCGGTTTCAATACCCTCCTGATCGGAAGCAATGAGAAGGCCGTGGATGCCTATCTCGACATCAAAAACCAGGCACCCCGCAATGGAAATAAAATCATCGGATTTGTGAATGTCAATGATAAACCCCGGTACATGCTTGAAGATCATTTGCCGCATATGGGCAGCATTGACAATGTAAAAGCCATCATCGAGGAAAACCACATCGAAGAAGTGATCATCGCCATTGAGTCAACGGAACATGACCGCATCAACCGGATAATAAACAAACTGATCGATACCAACGTTTTGATTAAAGCCATTCCCAGCATGTACGACATTCTTACCGGCAGGGTCAGAATGTCTTCCATTTTGGGAACTCCCCTTATTCAGATTTCTCACCAGCTGATGCCGGCCTGGCAGGAAAATGTCAAGACGGCCATGGATTATATTATCGCATCCCTGTCCATTATCATTACTTCACCCCTGATCCTGTTCCTGATGATCGGTGTCAAATTATCCTCCAAGGGTCCGATCTTTTACAGTCATGAGCGGATTGGCCGTTACGGAAAGCCTTTTACGATCTATAAGTTCCGGTCGATGTATTTGAACGCGGAAAAGAACGGGCCGGAATTGTCATCGAAAAACGATGACCGGATCACTCCTTTTGGACGTTTTATGAGAAAATCACGGCTCGACGAGATCCCTAACTTTTTTAACGTGGTGAAAGGAGAAATGTCACTGGTTGGGCCAAGACCGGAGCGCAAGTACTTTATTGACCTGATTATCAAGAAAAATCCTCATTATATCCATCTCCTGAAGGTGAAACCCGGCATCACATCCTGGGGCCAGGTAAAATACGGGTATGCCGAAAATGTTGACCAGATGATCGACCGGTTGAAATATGATCTTATTTACCTCGACAATATGTCTGTCTTCGTCGACCTGAAAATTCTCATCTATACCATTCTCACCATTATCAAACGTTCCGGCATCTAGCCTATCCTGCAAGCGGAAATCGGGCCAATGGAATGTAGACAGGACCTTCCGGATGCAACATGCTTTCATAATAAATTATTTCCCTAACCTCGGCTGTGCCAAAGGATTCATTTTTGTACTTCTCTATTAAACGGACAAGTTTTTCCATCTGTTTGATCTCTTTCACCCTTCCCAGGGTCAGATGTGGCACAAATTCAACCGGATCGGCAGGATAACCGAAGGAGATTAGCGTGTTACCAAGGATTTGAACCGCTTGCGCAAGGGGAGGACACGACTTTATGCCAATCCAGATTACACGCGGATTGCGAAGGTTTTTAAAGAGGCCTACAGCGGACAAATGCAGGGTCATGACAGGAATTTTACGGAAAGGTGTGTCCACTGCGTTTATTATTTGCCGGATGGTATCTTCAGGGGTGTCGCCAAGGAATTTCAGCGTAAGGTGCATAATATCTGCCGGAACCCATTTGATATACTCACCCGAGAGATGATTTCTGATATCCTGCAAGGCAGGGATAAGCCTGTCATCGGGACGGATATCAACCGCAAAGAATGTCCTTTTCATAATGGAATAATCCTGTCAGGTTTGAATCGGGTTTACAGCATTCCTTTGTCGATCATAATTACAATATCGTTGATCAGCATATCCTCCCCTGCTTCATCGAATGTCATTTTGAGGTTCGACCCGAACAGCCTGGCCAGTGTTTGCCAAAGGAATGCCTGGAAATTACCCTGAAGCTGCCGGACCAGATCATAGGATGTATGCCCGGTTTCCCTGTCAATCAACTTAATGAGGATACGCCCTTGCGTGATGGTGAGGTTTTTCAGTTCTTCTTCATACCTGCCCTTAATCTCAGCCTCCACCTGGTTGATATATTGCCGCCGCTCCCTGTCGGTTTCCAGTGTGGCCATGGTTGCATCGATTTCTCTGAATTTCTGGCCCGCTATTTTCGCATAAGGATAGACCTTTTTAACGTTGTATACCAGCTTGCGGTATTTTCGCATGTCGCGCTGTTCACTGCGGGATTTGCGCCCGGATGTGACAGAAACTTCCGCAATGGTGGACATAAAAACAGTGTCGCCGCCGTCAATGATGCCGTACATCGGGACGGGCCCGTCGGAAAACAAAATGGTATCCTGACCTTCCAGAGGGACGATCGGCATGAAAAACAGCAGCGTTATAAAAACAATCCGGTACATTTTCTGTTTTCCTTTGCAAAGAGTATACCATGCTTTGTTTTAACGAAAAAAAATAGAAGTTGTTTACGGCGCAGGTTTCATTTTTCAGGCTAAGTTATCATTCTTCTTTTCCTTTGCAAGCCACCGGAGAAGATTGCCCGCAAAAATGATTTGACAATATGCCGACAGTATAGTATCTTTAAAAAATGGAAGAGATGGACAAATACGACCGGAATTATACCAATGGGGAAATTACCGTATTCTGGAAACCCGGGAAGTGCATCCACGCCACTACTTGCTATCGTGAATTGCTTGAAGTCTTCAATCCGCGCAAACGTCCCTGGGTAAACATGGACGGCGCGTCTTCCGAAGAAATCATCAGGGTGGTCAAAATGTGCCCTACCCAGGCCCTTTCTTTTGCATACAACAAAGACCTGGAAAGGGATAAGGAAAGTGGCGGAATGAATATTCCCAATCCTGAGCATGTGCCTGAAATCAGGGTGATGGAAGACGGCCCACTCGTGCTCTACGGGGAATTCCATATCACGGATGCAGAGGGGAATGAACTGAAACCGAAGAAAATCCAGTCGCTCTGCCGGTGCGGGGCTTCTCTTTCCATGCCCTATTGCGACGGCATGCACCGGAAAACCGGATTCAAAGCAAAATAAGATCTTAAACCGCAAACTATGGAAAAAAAAGCAGTGGAAGTGACCATCACGAAAGGCGGTCCCATTCATGTTCGTGGGCTGTTCACCCTGAAGGATTCTTCAGGTCATGCCGAAACAAAAGAGCAGGACGTTTACCTGTGCCGATGCGGTGGATCTTCCAATAAACCGTTTTGCGACGGAACCCATAAAAAAATTGGCATTAAGGAGTAAAAGGACCGGATACACAACGGGATACCGAATCCCCTGACGGGGTGTTTTATTTTCCATTAAAAAATGAAACATTTCTGATAAATTTTTCGTATACAACAACAAATGCATTACGCTGACGTTGATTAAGTAACCAAAACCTGCATGCATGAAGTGAACTTTACCTGGTTGAAAACATAGAAGTGAATCTAAGTTGAACCATTAAAGAGTCGCGTCATGAAAACAACAGACACGGCATTTAAAACTGCGGCACATGCCGAAACCTTCGATGACATCATATTTGATGGCCGCAATCTGAAATATGGTGCCTATTTTCTCCGGAAAACCTACACAAACAATCTGAGCCTTTCACTGCTTGCAACACTCTTTGCTGCGGCTTTATTTTCCATTTTGCTTTTCGGACATTACAAAAACCAGCCACCGGAAGAAATACCCAAATTGCCTCCGACAACCGGTACATACACCTCGGTCGATGTGATTCCGGTAATTCTCCCGCCCTCGGTTCATGACCTTCCCAGGGAAGCAAAGGGAACTTCAGTTGCGGGACCCATGGTGGTTGTGGAAGAAGTTACCGGAAAGGAACAGCCATCCACCCAGGAGGAACTCCTGGATAAACCCGCAGGGAATTCTTCCGAAGGGACCGGACCGCTTGTTGCAGTTGAACAGAATTCCGACGGTATCGTGGATGAAATGACCTATAATGAATTTGAGGTGAATGAAAAGGCTATGTTCAAAGGAGGTACAGTGGAAAACTTCCGCGAGTGGCTTGTGAAAAAGATCCGGTACCCCGATGAAGCGTCCATAAACGGAATAAAAGGGACGGTATTTGCGAAGTTTGCCGTGGGCAAGGACGGCAAGATCTGCGATGTGACGGTGGAAAAAGGTATCCATCCGCTCATCGACCAGGCCGTTGTGAAGGCACTGCTTTCATCGCCCGAGTGGACACCGGCAAAAAAGAACGGTAAGGTCGTGAAAGTATTCTATCATGTACCGGTAAAGTTTGACCCTCAGCAATAAATACAATACGGAACCTTCCCGCGTAATAAG
>JAGDMB010000209.1 GCA_017860375.1 Bacteroidota bacterium
GACCCGCTTTGGGAGTGATCTTGCGGTTGAAAACGCCCAACAGGAACACAGCCGCAATGGCAGGGGCTATAAGGGACTGAACATTTTGCAGGTATTCATACAATACCGCACCCAGGCTTCTCATGATCGGTATCCAGACCAACCCTAACAGAACGACGGATATGGTCGCAATACGTCCGACCCAAACCAGTTTATGTTCGGATGTATCAGGCCTGTAGTGCTTGTAAAAATCAATGGTAAACAGGGTGGCAGAAGAGTTGAAATGGGCGGCGAGGGATGTCATCAGGGCAGCCAGGAAGCCGACAACCACCAATCCCTTTATACCCATGGGTAATAAATTGCCAACCAGACTGCCGTATGCCTTATCATTGGAGTCGAAGTCAAATCCATCCACACCCTTGGTTCTCAAAGCGGCCGCAATCATACCCGGAATTAAAAACATAAAAACAGGCAATAATTTTAGAAATCCTGCGAATATAGCTCCTCTACGTGCCTGTGTGAGATTTTTAGCAGCAAGGGCCCGCTGAACAATATGCTGGTCGGTACACCAGTACCAGAAACCAATAATGGCGGCTCCAAAAAACACACTGACGCCCGGGAATTTGTTGTACCACATATCTCCCTTAGGATGGAACAGATGCATATTGGTTGCACCATCCGCACTGGCATATTTCACCATTTCCTGCCATCCGTCGATGATCCCGCCGCCTCCCAATTTTAAAAGGCCCAATATTAAGATCAGGATTGCGCCGGCAATTAATATCGGAGCCTGAACCACCGAAATGGTCATAATGCCTTTCATACCTCCAAGCACGGTAAAAATACCCGTAAGGAGCACAAGTCCTATCGCACCATACCAAAAGTCAATTCCAAGTACGGCTTCAAGAAAAATACCACCGGTGAATGCAGCTACCGATACTTTCGTCAATACATAACTCAGCAGTGTTATGATGGATAATGTTGAACTGGCATTCTTATTATACCGTCTGAATAAAAACTCAGGCATCGTAAAAACCCGGCTATGGGCATAGAAGGGGACGAATACCCAGCCCAGGACCAGGATAAGCCATCCGTGCATTTCCCAATGGGCCATGGCCATACCGCTCTCGGCACCGGCACCTGCCAAACCCACCAGATGCTCGGATCCGATGTTGGCTGCAAAAATTGCCGCACCGACAGCTAGCCAGGTCTCACTCCGGCCAGAAAGAAAATAATCACTTGTATCGTCCTTTTTGTGTTTAATTACCCACAAAACTATTCCCACAAGTGCCAGGAAGAATAGCAACATTATAATCCAGTCTAAAGTTGTCATGGTTTTTTGTAGTGTTAGAGTTTGTGATTATTATTTCAAATATATGGTGTATATAATTTTACATTATTCACAGGTATGAGACCCTAAAGTCCTGATTTGAAATTTGAGTTTCACGAATAAGTCTCTACCGTGCTGAAAAAATAATAAGTGTTCCTTTAACACTTAATGTAATGTAAAGATAAAATTAAATCGAATAAAACAAACTTTTTACATGGATTTTTTGAGGAGGGGAAAAAGACCGGGCAGCGGATTTGTTTCCGTTTTTTTTATTATGCCGGATTGTTAATCCGGGCATAGGTTTCCTTATGGGTGGGGTCAATCTGGTTGAGGATGATCATGACCCGGCGCTTCTCTTCGTCGGTCGCTTCCTTGAAAATGTTTACAAATTCTTCGTTCTTGGCATCGAGTATTACCTGCAAGAAATGCATGAAAGGATCGGGACGGTTGCGGTATACTTCCTGCAAAAGGGTAAGGCTGTTGGCAATTTCGGTGCGGGCTTCAAAGGTCTTGTCGAACATCTGATCAAGGCCTTTGCGGTGATAGATATAGATGAATTCCCGTACGGGTGAGAAATCGGTGTTCAGAATATTATTGACCAGCCAGTATCGGTTCTTGCGGCTCGTGCTTTCGGATGCTTTCCAGCCCGATTCAGTTGCGTTCTGAGCGTTGTTGACAATTTTTTCTGCGCGTTGAAAAAATTCGTTCCCCGACATAAGACCAAAGCTGTCGAAATTAATCCCCAGAATGATGTTGGCATAATATGCCAGAATGGAAGTCAGTCCCGAAGTATAAATGGTTTCACTGAACTCGAGCGGTTGAAATTCCACATACCGGAAATCGAGGTCATTGTCCACATAATTCAGTAAAACGGTGTTGTAACTGGAATTAAAGACCGGCCGTTGAGTCTGGACGGTGAGGGAGCCCTTGAACTGATCGTTGCCGATCATTTCGGTCAGATTGAAAAGGATGTTGCACTCAATCCGCTCCGCGTTGCTGAATTTGTAGTTCGTCCATGCCGTATTGTTCATGAATTCGGTAACAGCAGTCTGCAGGGTCTGGAAAACCTGCTTGTTCGTTCCCGGTATTTTACTGGTTACCATCTGGATATTGCAGCGTAATTCCTGGGAATACACCTGCGTGCAGAAAAAAAGCACAAGCACCGGAATCCCTATTTTCTTCATGGGCAATGCGTTAAATTATGGTTTGCAGGTACTGCAAAATATCTTCAGCAACTTCCTGCTTTGTTTTTAACGGGAATTCCATCTTTCTATTATGCTTGTCCAGCAGGGTAATTTTATTGGTATCGGTCCCGAATCCTGTCCCTTTGTCCTGCAAAGAATTCAGCACAATAAAATCAAAGTTTTTCCTTTTCATCTTTTCCCTGGCATTTTTAACGGCATGTTCGGTTTCAAGGGCAAATCCTGCCAGGAATTGATTCTTTTTTTTCATGCTTCCCAGGGCAGCCGCGATATCGCGATTGGGTTCCAGCTCAAGGGTAAGGTTTTGCATCGACCGTTTTATTTTCTCCTGTGCCCGGTATTTGGGTTTATAATCGGCCACGGCTGCAACAAGAATCGCTCCATCCATGTGGGGATAACGGGTGCGGCATTCCGTATACATTTCATCGGCGGTCTGAACAGGGACCAGGGTTATACCGGGATCCGCAATATTTTCAGAGGTAGGACCGCTGATCAGGATCACGCGGGCACCCTGGGAAGCAAGTGCATCCGCCAGGGCATATCCCATCCTCCCTGAAGAATGATTGCTGATGAAGCGTACCGGATCGATCGGCTCACAGGTAGGACCTGCCGTGACAAGGATGTTTTTACCTTTTAACCGGGACGGTATTTTTTTTTTACGGCTGAAGTGTTTTTTTAAGGCTTCGACGATTTTTTCGGGTTCTTCCATTCTTCCCTTTCCGGTGAGCCCGCTGGCCAGTTCGCCGGTTTCAGGCTCCAGGATCAGATTGCCGAATTGTTTCAGCACGTCGATGTTATGACGGGTGGCCGGGTGGGCAAGCATATCCAGATCCATGGCCGGGGCAACAAATACCGGGCAACGCGCTGATAAATAAGCGGTAAGCAAAAGATTATCGGCAATGCCGTGGGCCATTTTTGCCATGGTGTTGGCGGTGGCGGGAGCAATGACATACGCGTCAGCCCACATTCCCAGGTCAACATGATTATTCCAGTCGCCGTTCTCTGCATTATAAAAATCAACCAAAACAGGATTTTTTGAAAGGGTGGCCAGGGTGAGCGGTGTGATAAACGCTTTGGCAAGGGGAGTCATGATGACTTTAACCTCCGCCTTTTCCTTAACCAGCATCCGAATAAGAACAGCGGCCTTATACGCTGCTATGCTGCCGGTAACGCCAACCAGTATTTTCCTGTTTTCCAGCATCGTAATCCTTCCTTACTCTGCTTTCCTTACATATATCTGATCGCGTTCAAACTCATCGAGGGCGATCAGGGTATGTTTGGGCATCCGCTCATAGAATTTTGAAATCTCGATCTGTTCGCGGTTCTCAAATACTTCCTCGAGATTATCGGTATAGTTGGCAAATTCTTCCAGTTTCCGGTTCAGTTCTTCCTTGATCTCAATGCCAATCTGGTTGGCCCTTTTTGAACAAACCATTACCGCTTCATAAATATTTCCGGTGCGGGCTTCCAGGCTGTTCAGATCCCTTGTCGTGGTCGTGGTGGCTGCTTTCGATTTCTTATAATCCATACATTGTTTATTAATTAATCCTTAATACTTTCAATATTTCTTGTTTTCAGGTATTGCGATGCATTATCGTATAACCGGGTTGCATCTTTACTGAATTTGCTATCGGGATATTCCGCGATGAATGAATAATAGTCATCAATGGAATCCTGAAACCTTTCGGGCTGCTTGCTTGCGATACTGTGATACGCAAGCATGTAACTTGACTTGACGATCATATAGAGAATTTCTTCCCGGTATTGGGTTTCGGGATAGTCCGCCAGGCTCGATTTCAACGCGGTCAGCGCTGCCTTGTAATCTTCCAGGTTAAAATAGGTTTTTGCCCCCAAATAGGACTTTTGAATCAACTTTTCACGCAGTTCCGTGATGTATTTTTCGCATTCCCCCAATCGTTTGCTGTTCGGATACCTTACCAGGTAAAGCCTCATTGCATCAAGGGCCTGGTAGGTATTGGTCTGATCGAGTTCAGGTCGCGGCGAAGAAAGGTAATAGCAGTAGGCTTCATTAAAGGCAGCCTCTTCAACAAAAGGACTGTTCCCGTATGTCTGTGTGAAAAGCTGAAAATAATGCCCGGCAATTTCATAATTGGCCTGTTTGAAATAACTCATGGCCTGAAAAAAGTAAACCGAGTCGGCTTTTTTAGTCCCCCTGAATACCGGGGCGATCTGGTCAAAAATGTTTCCCGACCGCAGGTATTCTTCCTCGTTGTAATATTCAAAGGCTTTCGCGTACTTCAGGTTGTAGTCGTCGCTTTTTAATATTTTTTCATATCCCGAGCAGGAAAAAAAGACAAAAACCGCTGAGAATAAAAGCAATAGACTTATGAAGGAGGCTTTTTTAAACATCGCGCAAAAATACAATATTTTTATTTAAATGCTAATACTATCAACGACCTTTTTTCCTGCAAATTGCGCAATAACATTTAATAATAATTGATCGCTTCGCATGAAATCTATCCCGATACGCTCCCGACCTTCGGTGCGGGACAAGTTCCGCTATCGGGATTAATTCGGCTAACAGTTTTCAATGCGCCAAAGGCTTTTGAAAACTGAGCCTCATTAAAAAAAACTACCCTCTTTTGCATGATCATCAAAAAAAATTACTTTTGCACGTTCTTACAGTAGAAACTAAAATTTAAAAGAAGTGGACATATTCGACAAA
>JAGDMB010000210.1 GCA_017860375.1 Bacteroidota bacterium
ATCGATTGCGTGAATTCAGTCGGAGGACTGGTCATACCTCAGTTATTGAAAGAACTTGGGGTGGCTGAAGTGATAGAATTATACTGCGATCCCACCGGTGAATTCCCGCATAATCCAGAACCCCTGCCACAGCATCTTGGGGCAATTTCAGCCGCCATGAAAGAGCATAAGGCAGACGCAGGCTTTGTGGTGGATCCCGATGTGGACCGACTGGCCATTGTCAATGAGGACGGGTCGATGTTCGGGGAGGAATATACATTGGTGGCCGTTGCCGACTACGTGCTTCAGCATACGCCCGGCCATACGGTTTCGAACCTTTCTTCCACCCGTGCCTTGCGCGATGTGACTCAGCAATATGGAGGTTCATACTACCCGGCAGCAGTCGGCGAGGTAAATGTGGTGGAAGCCATGAAACGGGTAAAGGCTGTCATCGGAGGAGAAGGAAACGGCGGAGTTATCTATCCCCCCCTGCACTATGGCAGAGATGCCCTGGCCGGCATTGCACTTTTCCTTTCGCACCTTGCATGTTCCGGCAAGACATGCTCTGCATTGCGCAGGACCTATCCGGAATACGTCATTTCCAAGAACCGCATTGACCTGACCCCCGATATTGACGTGGACAATGTGCTGGCCGTTATCCGTGACAAATTCAGCAGGTATCAGGTAAATACAACGGACGGCGTAAGAATAGATTTTGAAAAGGAATGGGTGCACCTGCGCAAGTCGAATACAGAACCCATTATCCGGATTTATGCGGAGAGTGCCTCGGAAGAATCCGCCAACGCACTGGCAAACAAAATTATCCAGGAGATTAAAAAGGCAGCCCGGAAATAAGAAGATGCCTTGCCGTTTCGATCGTTTGGAAAATTTTTATATATTTGCGCCACTGAAAAAAAAGGATTTATAAACTAACAAAACAAAGAAATGCGTAATAAAGGAGCCATCTGGACGCTGGCTATCGCGCTCGCACTGGTATGTATTTATCAATTGTCGTTTACGGTCGTCACGTATAAAGTTAGAAGGGATGCCAATAAATACGCTGCCCGTGTAATAAAAAGCACCGATGGAAAACTCGATTCCCTGGGTCTGAAAATAGCGGATCGTTATCTTGATTCGGTTTCAGCCGAACCGGTATACAATTTCCTGTGGATGAAAAAGTATACCTACCGCGATTGTCAGGAACGCGAGATCAACCTTGGACTGGACCTGCGCGGAGGTATGGATGTGGTCCTTGAGGTTTCCACGGTGGATGTCATCCGTTCACTGGCCAATTACAGCAAAGATACCACCTTCAACAGGGCACTGGCGCTTGCTCAACAGCAAATGAAATCCTCCAACGAGGATCTTGTGACCTTGTTCGGCAGGGTATTTGAAAGCCTCAATCCCAATGCAAAGCTTGGTTCCATTTTTACCGCTCAGGAATTGCGAAATGTCATTAATTACAGTACATCCAATGAAGATGTGCTGAAGATCCTTCGTGAGAAGGCCAACAATGCCATCGATAATTCATTCCAGATCATTACCACCCGTATCGACCATTTTGGAGTGGCACAGCCCAATGTTCAACGCATACAGGGAGGCGATCGTATCCTGGTGCAGTTGCCCGGTGTGGAAGAAAAGGAAAGGGTCCGGAAACTGCTGCAGGGGACAGCCCGCCTTGAATTCTGGGAAACCTATGAAAACAGCGAAATCCTCAAGGGTCTGGTGGATGCCAATACGCTTATTAAAGAATTCAATAAGGCCAGTGTCTCCGCTCCTGCCAGCCAAACCGCCGAAACGGTAACCGCAAAGGCAACACCCGATACGGCAAAAAAAGACCTGACCCTGCTGGAACAGATTGAAGCCGATACGACAGCTGCCAGGGATTCCCTTACAGAGCAGGCCCTGGGCGAAGAAATGCCTTTGTTTGTCGTACTTAAGCCCAACGTTACACAGAACTGGGAACCTTTGCCCGGCTCGGTATTCGGAAGGGTGCATTACAAGGATACAGCAAAGGTAAATCAATACCTCCGACTGGCCATACAGAAAGGCCTTTTCCCAAGTGATTTCAAATACCTCTGGTCGGCCAAGCCAATTGAAGATCCGGAAACGAAAAAGCCCACCGAATACTATGAGGTTCACGGCATAAAGATAACGGGCCGCGATGGAAGACCTCCTCTTACCGGAGATGTGGTAACCCAGGCCAATATGCAGTTTGACCAGGTGGCCGGAAACGCCGAGGTATCGATGAACATGGATGCCACCGGAACCACGGCATGGGCACGTATTACACGGGATAATGTCGGCCGGTGCATTGCCATCGTAATGGATGATTATGTGTATTCCTCTCCCCGGGTCAACGAAGAAATTCCCACGGGTTCTTCTTCCATATCGGGTAACTTTACCACACAGGAAGCCACGGACCTGGCTAACCTGCTTAAATCAGGAACCATGCCGGCGCCTGCAAAGATCATCCAGGAAGAAGTGATCGGTCCTTCCCTCGGTAAGGAATCCATCAAGTCGGGCATGAATTCCCTGCTGGTTTCCTTCGTGCTCATCTTTGCCTTCATGATTTTCTATTACAGCCGCACAGCGGGTTTGATCGCTGATATTGCGCTGTTCCTGAATATGTTCTTCCTCATCGGTGTGCTGGCCTCTCTGGGGATGGCCCTCACCCTGCCCGGTATTGCAGGTATCGTGCTCACCATCGGTATGTCGGTCGATGCAAACGTGCTGATCTATGAACGTGTGCGCGAGGAAGTATTGGCGGGGAAAGGTATCCGGCTGGCCATCGCCGATGGTTTTAAAAACGCCATGTCCGCTATCATCGACGGCAACGTTACCACCCTTCTAACCGGTATTATCCTGTTCGTCCTGGGTACCGGTCCTGTCAAAGGATTTGCCACAACCCTGGTAATCGGTATATGCACATCGCTGTTCTCTGCCATTTTTATCACACGGCTTGTTTTTGAACTCTACCTCGAGAAAAACGCGAAACTTAACTTTGCCACACCGATTTCCAAAGGAGCTTTTAAAAAACTGAAATTCGACTACATGAAAAACCGCAGGATTTTTTACGGTGTTTCCATCGCCATGATCATCATCGGTTCTATTTCCTTATTCGTAAGAGGCCTTGATCAGGGTGTTGATTTCACGGGTGGCCGCAATTTCATCGTAAAATTCGATAAGCCGGTAGACAATATTCAGATAGCCAATTTGCTGGAAAAGCCACTGGGCACGAGGCCTACGGTAATCACTTTCGGTGCGGCCGATAAGGTAAGGATCACCACCAAGTACGGCATTGAATCGGACAATCCGGAAATCAGTGAACAAATTCAGCAACTTCTCTACCAGGGATTGCAACCTGAACTCGGAAACAATACCACGTATGAGAATTTCAGCACCACAAATCTGCAAAGTGTGCAGCTGGTAGGGCCTACCATAGCCGATGAGATCAAAAGAAAATCGTACTGGGCAATTTTTGTAGCGCTGGTCATGATGTTCATCTATATCGGCTTGCGCTTCCGGAACTGGAGGTTCGGGATGGGCGCCCTGGCATCCCTTGCCCATGATGCGTTCTTTGTAGTCGCCCTGTTCTCCCTGTTATACGGGCTAATGCCGTTCTCCATGGAAATGGACCAAACCTTTATTGCAGCCATCCTTACCATTATCGGGTATTCGGTGAACGATACCGTGGTCATTTTTGACCGTATCCGGGAACACCGGAAACTGCATCCCAAAAAAGCCTTTAAGAATGTAATTAACGATGCCATAAACGATACCATGAGCCGAACCATCGTTACTTCGTTAACGGTTTTGATAACGGTACTGATCATATTCCTTTTCACCGGTGAAAGCGTAATGGGATTTTCCTTTGCCATGTTGCTGGGTTTGATGTCCGGTATTTATTCCACGGTCTTCATCGCTACGGCCCTGGTATTCGATACACAGCCAAAAGCCATAAAAGAACAGGTTTAATTGTTTTGTAATCTGGAAGACGGCCACGAATGATGAAGGCATGCATTCGTGGCTTTCTTTTTGAACAGGATGCAGGGTAAAGTAACAATTCCGGCGTTTAGTCCTACCAAACCTAAACTTTGTTATATTTGCTACCTGAATTGACGGCAAGGAAATGAATGGATCCCTTTTATTCATAAGCGGCGGTGAGATCATTGTGGTCCTTGTAGTGTTTTTGTTACTGTTCGGATCAAAAAAATTACCTGAATTTGCAAAAGGACTTGGCAAGGGGTTGAATGAATTCAAGAAGGCGACCAATGACATCAAGCGCGAGTTCGATGAAAGCACGAAAGAAATGGCAAAGGATGTGAAGGATATTAAAAAAGACATGACAAAAGACGTGAACGAAATCAAAAAGGATCTCAACACGCCCTGAAAAACCCATACGGTATTGCCTCGTTACTTTTCCTCCGACTATGATTGAAACCCGTTCCATAACAATGAATTTTGGCGAATTGCAGGTGCTGAAAGGAATTGACGTGTCCATCGGCAGGGGCGAAATCGTCACCCTTGTCGGGCCCAGCGGCGCCGGTAAAACCACCTTTCTTCATATTATGGGTACATTGCTGAAACCTGCCTCGGGTGAAGTGGTCATCAACGGTAAAAAGGTTTACGGGATGTCGGAGAAACAGCTTTCCCGTTTTCGCAACCAGCATATCGGTTTTGTTTTCCAGTTCCACCATTTGCTTCCCGAATTCACCGCCATCGAAAATGTATGCATCCCAGCCTTTATTAAAAAAGTGCCCCGGCATGATGCCGAAAAGAAGGCAAAGGAACTCCTTGATTTTCTGGGACTGGGTCAGCGTCTCGAACACAAGCCCGGTGAGCTTTCAGGCGGTGAGCAGCAACGTGTGGCGGTCGCCCGTGCATTGATCAATAATCCCGATATTATCCTGGCCGACGAACCATCCGGAAACCTCGACTCACAAAACCGAAAAGAACTTCACGAACTTTTCTTTTCGCTCCGCGAACGATACAAACAGACCATCGTAATCGTCACCCACGACAAGGACCTTGCCTCCATGTCGGATCGCACCCTCACAATGCGGGACGGGCAGATCGTAAAATAAATAAGGGTACCTTTATTGGATTGGAGAAAATGGCGGACGATAATTCACACTTTTAGAGCAGCCCGCGCTCATGAAGGTCATAAATCAATTCAGCGATATGAGCTTTCCCTGTCTTATCCAGGAT
>JAGDMB010000211.1 GCA_017860375.1 Bacteroidota bacterium
ATGAAACCAGTTTTCTTCCCGGCTATAACCGGAATGGCACGCATGAAATCATGATCGAGTACCGCATTTTTAGTAAAGCGGCTTCCACGCGTGTCCGGTGCGGGGATTACTTATTCTGGTATCACTGAATAAACCCTATGAAATTACCACCCGTTTACTCTGATCTTATTTTTTCAAGCGGTCACCTCCACTCGTCCGGGCAGGAGAAAAGTAAGTGCCAGAATCAGCAATGAAAAGATCTTTACAGGTTCAGAGGATTGGGGTGTTTTATGAAGGTTTTATTATTGAGTTCCCTGAAGGCTTCATTTAATTCTTCCTCGGTATTCATGACAATCGGTCCGCCCCAGGCAACAGGTTCTTTAAGTGGTTTGGCAGCCAGAAGAAAAAATCTTGCTCCTTCCGCTCCTGCCTTCACAAGCACTTCATCATAGTCAGAGTCCTTTTTTGATGATCCTGACATGAGGATTGCGCAGGCTTTTTCTTCAAATGTAACCAGGGGGTCATCCGTCGCCAAAGTCCCTTCAATCAGGTAGAGGAATAACGTCTGATCGTTGGAAGTTTCCTGATAACGCCAGACGGTATTGGGTTCCAACGTTACATCGAGATACTGAACTTTTACGTGTTCCCCTTTCACTGCTCCCTGGTGGTCATGGTATTTCCCGGACAAGACCCGGATGGATGCGTTTTTTTCCTGAACCATTGAAACATCCTGCGGTTTAATATCGCGATACGCAGGTTCTGTCATTTTCTCCATTTTTGGAAGGTTGACCCAAAGCTGACAGCCCAACATTCTTTCGGAGGCTTTCGGCATCTCCTGGTGAATAATTCCGGATCCCGCTGTCATCCACTGGCATTGATAATCCCGTATGATCCCCTGATTGCCCAGGCTATCGCCATGTTCTATTTCTCCCTGCAACAGATAGGTGACGGTTTCAATCCCCCGGTGAGGATGCCATGGGAATCCCCTGATGTAATCCTTGGGATCGACAGAATCAAAACCATCCAGCATTAAAAAAGGATCAAAATCCTCAACGGTATTCAATCCCAGCACTCTGCGCAAACGAACGCCGGCGCCATCAACTGCGTGCTGTCCTCTTACAATCTGTGTACATTTTCTTCTTGACATGATTCCTGCTTATTAAAAATTTTCTCAGCCAGTATATGCATTAAATCCTCTGCCAGCAAAAGTTTAAACATGCTGTTACCTGCTTTTTTTCTTTTCCAATTGGTTTAATATGTCGTTCATCATCTCGATCTGTACTTTTTGCAATTCCAGGAGTTCTTGTTGTTGGTCCATGATAAAATGATCAATTTTTTCATGCAGTGTGCGTATTTCTAATTCTGATTTAAGGTTTATCATATAATCATTCTTAGACCTATCCCTGTCTTTTTGTTCCTGTCGGTTCTGGCTCATCATAATCACCGGTGCTTGCAGCGCTGCCAGGCACGATAATATAAGATTCAAAAGAATAAAAGGGTAAGGGTCAAATCCTTTATTGAAAAGCCAATATATATTAACAACAATCCAAATGAAAATAAAAACTCCAAAAGAAATAATAAACGTCCAGCTGCCACCGAAGGAAGCAACCTTATCCGCAATTCTTTCTCCAACGGTCAGTACTTTTTCCTCTTCCGAGTCTATTTTATCCGTTAAAGTTTTATTGCTTGACACAGAATCTAATACAGTCTTTTCGAGTTCTGATAGTTCTCCAATTTCTTTAACCAGGTAATCCGATACGACTTTATTCCTATAATAATTCAGTTCACTTAAAGCAAGATAACTCTCATGTGAAAATTGTGGATAATCTCTTTGGATTGCCATTAAAATCGAATGTCTGATTGTTTTAGCCGAAACTTTTTCGGAAATCGGAAATTCTTTGTTTGAAATATCACTATGAAATGTTTTCATAAAATTGTTAATTAAAACCTTCTTACAAAGGAAGGTAATATAGGGTATACATTAATTGTATAAATTTTTACCATAGCAATAAGGAGAATTTACATTTGAATTGTTTTTGAAGCCCCATTTAGTAATGTATGTCTTAACAAGATCCAAAATGAGGTCGGCCCTGTTCGGACCGCTATGTCAGTTTACTATCCGCCGTTTCTATCCATTTGAACTTGAGCATAAACGTCTGCGCATGGCTGCAATCCATTTTCACACTAAAGGGGCAAACAATATTTTAAAAAATGTCTGTCCCGGGAATTAAATCGTTTCGGCGTGAAAGGTATCCCCCTGGTTGATGTCACCGGTCTGGAATCCTTTGGTAAACCAGCGTACACGTTGTTCGGATGTGCCATGGGTAAACGCATCGGGGACCACGTATCCCTGTGACTGCATCTGCATCCTGTCGTCACCCACTGAGGAAGCGGCATTCAGCGCTTCTTCAATATCCCCTTCCTCGAGTATGTTCTTCGTTTGCTGGGCGTGGTAAGCCCAGACACCAGCAAAAAAATCAGCCTGCAGTTCAAGCCTCACCGAATATTCATTGTATTCGGCTTCGCTGACCTGGCGTCTCAGGTTTTCCATCTGGTCGGTAATGCCCAGGAGCTTCTGCACATGATGACCAACCTCGTGAGCGATGATGTAGGCGATGGCGAAATCACCGGTAGCGTTCAGCTGATGCTGCATTTGTTGAAGGAAATCAAGGTCGATGAATACTTTTTCATCCCCGGGACAATAAAAGGGCCCTGTGGCTGCAGATGCATATCCGCAGGCCGACTGGGTTGCCTGGCTGAAGACCACCAGCTTGGGTTCGCGGTAAGTGCTGCCAGACTGGGTGAACAATGTGTTCCAGACATCCTCTGTATCTTTCAGAACCACCGATACAAATTGGGTCAGTTCATCACTGGACTGAGTATTTGTCCCTTCTGTGGTGTTTTCTGTTTGCTGTGTTCCGTTTTTCAGCACATCCATGGGATTTCCTCCCAATACCCATACAAGCAATGCAATAACAATTGTACCCACAGTGCCTCCGGCCACAATAGTTTTGCCGCTCACACCCCTGCGGTCTTCCACGTTACCGCTTTGTTCGCGTCCTTTCCAGCGCATGATTGTAAAAAATAACCAGAGTTTAGACTTTTATTTTCCAGCGTTCAGTTCATCCTGATACTTCTTCAGTTCGGCCCATTTCCCTTCATAGGCAAGCAAAGCCTGCCTGGGCCATGTCCTGGGTTCGTGAATATTGTACTGGGGTCCGCCGACTTCCAGAAGGATGGCTTTGATCTTATCGGGCTCGGCTTGGGATAGTTTCAGCCAGGTATCAATACCGCGGCCATTCAGGATTGAAGCGATCTTTTCGCCAATTCCCTCCACAATCTTGAGGTCATCCTGTACCACTTTATACCCAAGAAAACTTGCAGCTGCACTGGCATCAAAAGCGAGGCCCTGTGTGGTATCCGCCTTGGCACTGAATGCCATCCCCTGTTTTGCATCACGTTCTGCAAGCAAGGTTTGTTTTTCGCGCTGACAGGCATCCAGCTTCGCTTTTAACTGTGCTATCTGATCCTCGAGTTCCACACATTTGAGATGTTTGTACCGCCGGACGAAGTACCCGATTAGAAAACCGAGCAATGCGGCAACTAATAATACAACCAGTATAAATACCAGATCGGAGGCAAATCGTTCAGTCATGATGTTTAGTATTATTGGATTATTATTTCTGCTCTGCGGTTTTTGGCGCGACCTTCCTTGTTGCCGTTATCTGCAGCGGGCTTACGGTCACTTTCAGACGCCGTCTCAATGGCATCTAAAGCTATCCCGGATTCTGCCAGCTTCTGCTTGACAAAATTGGCCCGCTGGGCGCTCACTTTTTCTTTTGCTGCCTCAGGGCCTATGCTGTCGGAATGACCGGTCACCAATACCTTTTTGCCGGATGCGGCAGCAAGGTATTGCTTTATCAGCTCGAAATGGCTGCTATTTTCAGCGGTAATTTCACACACGCTTATGTTGAAGTCGAAATACAGGGTATGCAAGCCGGGAACTGGAATCTCGGGCACGGCTGCAGCGGCCTGAAGGGAATCGGCAATGGCTTTCTTGATCGCCACGGAATCCACTGCTGTTCTTTCAGCGCAGCAGTCCTTTCTGATCTTGCATACATAACCATAGGAAGAACCTGCTATCCATAAGAGCAGCAGGAAGGATAATAAAACGATGGCATTTCTCATATCCGTTCTTTTTTATTAAATGTATGAAAAAAAAATGATCCGGCAGCTTCTTTCCAAAAAAATATGGATAAGGGCCCTTTCCTGTTTTCATTTCACTAAGAATTATTATATTTCAAATACGGAACCGGACCTGTTTGATTTTTAGGATCCATTCATAAAAAAGAAAGTATGAAAAGCAACCGAAACCTTTCAGCCATTCTTGCCCTCCTGGCTTTTTGCGTTCCCCCTTATTTAGGGAACGCACAATCTGTTCATTCCCTGCTTAACGGTGCCATCGATATCGTAGTAGCCAGGGACGGATCCGGAGATTATTTGACCATCGGCGAGGCGGTGAATGCCATACCGGATGAAAATCGTGCCCGCAAGGTCATTTTCATAAAGAACGGTACCTATTACGAAAAAGTGATCGTCCCCGTTAAAAAGACCAACATTACCATGATCGGTGAAGATATGGACAGCACGGTGCTGGTTTACGATGACAGTCCGGCCAAAAGCGATACATTATGGACAATGAAAACCCCTACTATCCGGGTGGATGCCAGTGATTTCTGGGCCATGAACATGACCTTCGCCAATTCGGCGGGTAATGTCGGCCAGGCGCTGGCGCTTTTCGGCAACGGCGACAGGCAGATCTATACCCATTGCCGTTTCCATGGATTTCAGGATACCTATTATATCAACATCAGGGCCCGGAATTATTTCAAGGACTGCATCTTTGAAGGGGCAACAGACTATATTTTCGGATTCGGAGTAGCCGTGTTTGACAGTTGCCAGATTCATTCCGTTGCAGGCGGTTACATCACCGCCGCTTCCACTCCGCTGGATTACAAATTCGGACTTGTGTTCAGGGATTGCAGCCTGACCAGTGCCCCCAACATTAGTGGCATTTCCCTGGGACGCCCATGGTTTGATTATGCGAGGACCGTATTTATGAATTGCTGGGAGACAAGCGGAATTCTGAAAGAGGGATGGTCTCCCTGGTCTGGAAGGGAAGCTACCTGTTATTATCGGGA
>JAGDMB010000026.1 GCA_017860375.1 Bacteroidota bacterium
CAAAAATCACCCTGAATAAGGATCTCCCCCTCTTTTGCCGTCCCTCCAGACCCGCAGATCGTTTTAAGGTCACTGCCCAGTTTCTGAAGGTCATCCTCTTTGCCGGAAAAGCCTGTGATCAGGGTAACCTTTTTCCCTTTGCGATTCCGGGAATCAAGCATTACCCTAAGATCCTGCTTCCCAGGAGCCAGGGTTTCCGGTTCCTTTTCCACATCGTATTCATAATGAAAATCAGGATCCGTTGAATACACTACTCCCGTTTTGTTTTTTTGTTTCATGGCAGGGCGGTATTAACAATTTTTAATTTTATTTAATACAATTTGAATGATTAAACTTAAAACAAATTCAAATTAGATGAGAATTTTTTTAAAATTTGCAGGAATTAGTTCCGAACGAAACAAGAAAATCTCCTAATCCCATGAAAAGCTTTAAGTTTTACAATAACCTCCTTGGATGGATCACGTTTTTTGTTGCCGTTTCCGTGTATTTTCTTACCCTTGAGCCAACCGTAAGTCTTTGGGATTGCGGAGAATTTATTGCCAGCTCCTATAAATTTGAGGTCGGCCATCCTCCGGGAGCTCCCTTTTTTATGCTGACAGCCCGCCTGGCTTCTCTGTTTGTCGGAAATAATCCTGAAAAAGTGGCCATGATGGTTAACGGAATGTCGGGAGTCGCCAGTGCCTTTACCATTCTGTTTCTTTTCTGGACCATTACCCACCTTGCATTAAAGCTTATTCATCTTAGAAAGGCCGATTCCGGCAGCCCGGTTCACGCAAATACAGACCAGATAGCCTCCACCCTCTCCCCTGCCGAATTTATTATCATACTTGGAAGCGGCCTGGTTGGTGCCCTGGCTTATACCTTTACCGACACCTTCTGGTTTTCAGCAGTGGAAGGTGAGGTATATGCCAGTTCATCTTTTTTCACAGCCGTGGTTTTCTGGGCCATCCTGAAATGGGAAAATGAAGCCGATGAAAAGTATGCCAACCGATGGCTGATCCTCATCGCATATCTGATGGGCTTGTCAATCGGCGTTCACTTATTGAACCTTCTTGCAATACCTGCAATTGTTCTGGTCTATTATTTCAGAAAATACAGGGTCACTCCCCGTGGCATTGCATATGCATTGATCATCGCTGCCATAATTCTTGCTTCGGTTATGTACATTATTATTCCCGGTGTGATCTGGCTGGCCAGCAGATTTGAACTCCTGTTTGTAAACGGATTCGGACTTCCCTACAATTCCGGTGTGCTATTCTACGTATTGCTATTGCTGGCAGGCCTCGTTTACGGTATCTGGGTCAGCCTGAAGCGAAACAAAGTCGTGCTCAATGCAATCCTGACCTGTTTCACCGTAATCCTTATCGGCTATTCCTCCTTCATGATGATTGTAATCCGTTCCGTGGCTGAACCTCCTATGGATGAAAATGATCCTGAAACGGTCTTTTCCCTGCTTTACTACCTGAACCGCGAACAATACGGCGACCGGCCTTTGATAAAGGGGCAGTATTTCAACGCACGACCCGTGGATCTGAAACAAGGAAAAGCTACCTATACCAAAATGGATGGGGAATACAAAATTACCAACCGTAAAATATCGTACCGGTTTGATGAAAAATATACCACCCTCTTCCCGCGGATGTGGAGCTCCGATAATGATCATATCAATGGATATATTGAGTGGGCTGGTTTAAGTGAATCCCGACTTTATGAGCCCTCCCGGGATGCGCAGGGCAATATTCAGCGAAACAGTGAAGGAAAAGTTGTCTATAACCGGAATACCCCAAAAAATCCGCCCAGTTTCATGAGCAACCTTCGGTTCTTTTTCTCCTACCAGGTCGGGCATATGTATTTGCGTTATTTCCTGTGGAATTTTGCCGGACGGCAGAACGATATTCAGGGATTCGGAGGGCCTCTCAACGGAAACTGGATAAGCGGTATTGGTCCCGTCGATGATTTGTTGATTGGTTCCCAGGAAAAGCTTCCGGATGAAATGAAAAACGCACCTTCGAGAAATACCTATTTCCTTTTGCCCCTGATCCTGGGTCTTTTTGGCCTTTTGTTTCATCTCCAGCGCGACGTAAAGAATTTCTGGGTCGTCATGCTTCTTTTCATCCTGACCGGAATTGCCATCGTGGTTTACCTGAACCAGAAGCCTTTCGAACCAAGGGAAAGAGACTATTCCTATGCCGGGTCATTTTATGCTTTTTCAATATGGATCGGACTTGGTGTGTTGGGAATATTCGATAGTCTCGGAAAGCGGTTAAAAAAATCCTGGGCAGCGATTGCAATCAGTGTGGTATGCCTGGCACTTGTCCCCGGTATCCTTGCCGCCGAGAACTGGGATGATCATAACCGCTCAGGACGTTATACCGCAAGAGATATAGCGTACAATTATCTGAATTCCTGCGAAAAAAATGCGATCCTCTTTACCAACGGCGACAATGATACCTTCCCGCTCTGGTATGCCCAGGAGGTTGAAGGTATCCGCACGGATGTCCGTGTGGTCAATCTGATGCTGCTGAATATGGACTGGTATATTGATCAGATGAAGCGGAAGGCTTATGAATCGGATGCCCTGCCCATTTCCGTCCCCACTGCCAAATACCTGATGGGGACCAATGATGTGGTCTATATTCAGGAAAGAACCAATCAGACAGCGGATCTGAAAGATATTATGGAATTCATTCTGAGCGACAAGCCGCAGACAAAGGTGGAAACCCAGAGCGGAGAAAAGTTCAGTTTTATTCCCACCCGTAAATTCAGGTTGCCTGTGGATACGGCTCTCGTCCTCAAGAACGGAACCGTAAAGGAAAAAGATGCCCGGAAGATCGTGCCCTTTATTGAATGGAATTTCAGAAGGAACCACCTTAGCAAAAGTGATTTTATTGTGCTGGATATCCTTGCCAACAACAACTGGGAAAGACCCGTATATTATGTTTCAAGCGGTCACGACGGGACCCTCGGGCTGGATGATTATTTTCAGCTGGAAGGATTTGCATACCGTCTGGTCCCGATCCGGACACCGGTCAGTAACCAGCTGGATGTTGGCAGAATTGATGCCGATATTCTCTATGACAGGTTTATGAATACTTACCGCTGGGGAAATATGAACGATTCAACCGTATACCTGGATGATTTCCATGTACGGACCATGTCGATTGTCAGGCTCCGGAACCGGTTTGTAAGGCTTGCCGATGAATTGATCCGGCAGGGCGACTTCGAAAGGGCTAAAAGGGTGCTGGACAAATGCTATGACCTGACCCCACCCGACAAAATCCCGTATGACTATTTCAGTATTGCCCTGGCCAGTTCGTATTACAGACTCAATTCCATTGAGAAAGCCAATGCTATCTTAAACGACTATGGGAAGGTATGTGATGCAAACCTGACTTATTATCTGGATCAGAAGGACAATTTCATCCAAAGTGCCCAGAATGATATTCAATATTCGTTGTCGATGTTAAACCGGATGACTGAAATCAGCAGGATCAATAATCAGAACGAGCTGAATCAGAGGCTGGATTCCTTGTTCAATGCCCATTACCAGGTCTATCTCGACAAAACATCCAAGACCCAACCATAATGCTTAGCCCGGATCATTTCTCCCGGTCCTGCATGGTTTTGAGAAAATGCAGCAAAGGTTGTTTCCGGGCGGCATCACACCGGACCTCAATCAATGACCGGCGGGCATGGTCATAATAGGAGGTAATCTCACCTTCGGTGATTTCCCGTATTTTCAATTTATTGAAAATAGCGGTGATGGCCCTGATTTTTTCACCGCGGTCAAAATCTTTTCGGTCCATCCATTGTTTCAATTCCTGAAACGTCTCACCCCGGGCAAGTTTTAAAGCAGTCAGCAGCAAAAAGGTCTTTTTATTGGCAACAATATCATTTCCGGTTTGCTTGCCAAATTGTTCAGGTGCTCCGTACACATCAAGAAGATCATCCTGCAATTGAAAACCAATGCCGAAATTCCTTCCGAATGCATACAGGTGGTCAGCATCTTCTCCGGGAGCACCTGCAATCAGCGCTCCGATTTTCAGAGAAGCAGCCAGCAAAACCGCGGTTTTCAGCTCGATCATCCGCAGATACTCCCTGATTTCAATTGCAGGAATGGCTTCAAAATCCATATCATATTGCTGTCCTTCGCAAACTTCCAATGCGGTTGTGTTAAAAATCCGGACAACATCGGTCATCCTTTCTGCAGGGCACTGGGTCAGGAATTCATAGGCTTTGATCATCATGGCATCTCCTGAAAGTATGCCGATATTCTCATTCCATTTTTTGTGAACCGTGGGTTTATTTCTGCGCAAGTCGGAACGATCCATGATGTCGTCATGCATCAGCGTGAAATTATGGAACATCTCAATGGCAACAGCCGGATTTATTGCATCTTCAATGCGGTCTGCAAAAACATTGCATCCCATCAAAACCAGCGAAGGGCGGATTCGTTTGCCTCCCAGTTCAATCATATAGCGGACCGGATCATAAAGGTTTTCCGGCTTATCAGGCAAATTTAGGGATGCAAGCTTTTTATCCAGGATATCCTGACACTCCTCAATCGTAACCATAATGCATTATGAAAATTCCTAAAAACAGCAAGGCAAGATACAAAATTGTGCCGATTATTTTCTTATTGCAAACGGCAATATAACACAGAATGGTTTTTTCTATTTTAATATTTATGCCTATTTTTGGTCGCTTTAAAACACATGGCCAGTACCTATGAACCAAAGAATCCGCTGCATTGCATATGCGTTCTTCCTTGTGAATTTGTGCGCAGGAATTCCCGCCTTTTCTCAGGGTTATGAAATCAAAGCCACAATAAAAGGCATAAAGGATACAACGATTATTCTCGGACATTATCTCAATAAATCAATGTATCCTGATGATACGGCACGAATTGACAAAAAGGGAACCGGTGTTTTTAAGGGAGATCGCCCCTTGCCGGGAGGGATGTACCTGATTTATCTTCCCAGCACACGGTATTTTGAAATGATCCTTGGGGAAGATCAGGAATTCAGCCTTGAAACAGATACCGTTGATTTTATCAAATCATTATCTTACAAAGGATCGGAAGAAAACCAGGTTTTCCTGGCCTTTCAGCGTTTTATGATCGACCTCCGAAAAGAGGCCGACAGCGTGCAGGCCCTGATCAAAAGCACGACCGATGCAAATCAAAAGGAAAATCTTTATAAACAGGCGGAAAAAATAAACGATACCCGCATTGCCTATATCGAAAAGGTAGCATCGGATTATCCCGATTTTTTTGTCGCCCGCTTCCTCAAAGCCACATTGGATATTGTTGTTCCCGACCCGCCGCGGGATGCAAACGGCAACATCATTGATTCTACCTGGCAGTATTACTATTACAGAAATCATTATTTCGATAATTTTGATATTGGCGACCCGCGGTTGCTCCGGACTCCCCTTTATGAAGACAAAGTGATGCAGTATATTACAAAAGTGGTTCCGCAGATACCCGATTCCCTGATTGTCGAATCCGACAAACTGATAGAAAAAACACGTTCTGATTCAAATCTGTTCCGGTACATGCTGATTACCCTGTTCAATTATTTTGGAAAAAGCAATTATATGGGCATGGATGCCGTTCAGATCCATATCGCGGATAAATATTATATCACGGATTCGTGGTGGAGCGACCCAAAATTTATTGCTGACCTGAAAGAAAGGGTCGAAAAAACAAAGCCTTTGCTGATCGGAAAAATTGCTCCCGATATTGAGCTTGTGCAGGTACCGGCGGAACATTTTATCAAGGCACAGAATGATACTGCATTGAAGAAATTCCCGCATGTCGGAACCCATTTCAGGTTATCGCAGGTCGAAGCTGAATTCCTTGTGCTGGTATTCTGGGAGGCAGATTGCGGTCACTGCAAAACCGCCATTCCGAAACTTTATGAAATCTATGAAAACAGCCTGAAATCAAAAGGAGTCAAGGTTTTGGCCGTCAGCACCCTGTTTGGGGAAGACGGCAAAGTCAAATGGACTGATTTTATCAATTCCCATCATCTGTATTCATGGATAAATGCCTGGAATCCGTATTCGTATGACTTTAAGGTGCAATACGATGTATTGACAACACCTCAGCTGTTTATTCTGGATAAAAACAAAAAAATAATTGCCAAGAAAATTGGCGTTGAACAAATTGAAGAACTCATTGATGTATTCCGAAGAACGAATTGAAATCCGGATTTCTGCATGGAAAAACCAACGGGCATAACGCTTATCCTGGAGGACGGTACCACTTTTAACGGGTATGCATTCGGCTATGCACGGTCGGTTTCCGGGGAGGTGGTATTCAATACTGCCATGACGGGATACCCGGAAAGCCTTACCGATCCTTCCTATAAAGGTCAGATTCTGGTTCTCACCTATCCGATTATCGGCAATTACGGAGTTCCCGATTACGTGCGTGAAGACGAGATGCTGAAGTATTTTGAGTCGTATGCGCTGCATATTACGGGACTTGTAATTTCCGATTATACCGAGGATTACAGTCACTGGAATTCAAAGAAAAGCCTGGGTGACTGGTTAAAAGAATTCAAAATACCCGGAATATTCGGCATTGACACCCGCGCACTGACGAAAATTCTTAGGGAGCGCGGCACCATGCTGGGCAAAATTATTTATGGCGATGAAACGATTGAATTTTATGATCCCAATAAAGATAACCTGGTTCAAAAGGTAAGCACGGTTGAGAAAAAAGTGTATGGCAAGGGGAAACACAGAATTCTTCTGGTGGATTGCGGGGTAAAATACAATATTATCCGGAATCTGTTAAAGCGGAACACTACGGTGACCGTGGTGCCCTGGAATTATGATTTTACAACGGAAGAGTACGACGGTTTATTCATTTCCAACGGACCGGGTGATCCGAAGGAATGCACGGATACCATACGGCATCTGCGGAAGGCCATAGCAGGAGACATTCCAATTTATGGAATTTGTTTGGGTAATCAGCTGCTGGCGCTTGCGGCCGGGGCGGATACGTATAAACTCAAATACGGGCACCGAAGCCATAACCAGCCGGTGCTGCTGAAAGACACCAATAAAGCGTATATCACTTCCCAAAACCACGGTTTTGCCATAAACAATGATACCTTGCCTGGGGACTGGGAACCGCTTTTTACAAATCTAAACGACAATACCAATGAGGGAATGCGCCATATCTCAAAACCCTTTTTCTCGACCCAGTTCCATCCTGAAGCCTCAAGCGGCCCTACCGACACGGAATTCCTGTTTGACCGGTTTATTGAGATGATCGAAAATCATACGAAATCCTAAGATATACCATATCCCCATCGGATGCTGTCCATAACCATTGATCCGGCCATCAGGGAAAAATGCCCCCGGCTGACCCTTGATCTTCTTCAGTGCGCTGTTTCCGTCTCCGGCGAAAATGAGACTTTCTGGCAATATGTTGAAAAAACGCTCACGGAAGTCCGTGATAAATTCAGGGTGGATGAAATCAGTAATATTCCCGCCATACGGAAGGCAAGGGATGCGTATAAAGCACTTGGCAAGGATCCGTCGCGCTACCGGTTATCGGCAGAAGCTTTGTTGCGACGGGTATTGCAGGGCAAAGGTTTATACAAGGTGAACAATGTAATCGATATTCTCAATATCATTTCCATCCGTTCCGGAATTTCCATCGGGGGTTATGATGCAGATAAGATAAGGGGAAATATAACGTTGTCAAAAGCAGGTGAAAATATTGCGTATAGTGCTATCGGGAGAGGATTGCTGAATATTGAAAATATGCCGGTTTTATTTGATTCCGCCGGATCTTTTGGAAATCCGACCAGCGATTCAGAAAGGACTTGTGTGACAGAAGAAACCCGGAATTTTTTAATGGTATTTTTTAATTTTGAAGGAACCGAAGCGGTCAGAACATGGATCGATGAATCGGAACGCCTGTTGATTCAATATGCCAAAGCAAAAGAATTCTTCAGAATTCAGGTGGATTAGAAGGGCGCGATTCCATTCATTACGCTGCCTCAGCGTATTCGTGATAATTGAATTTGGTTCGGATCAGTACTTCTTCAAAAATCTGACCCGTTTCCAGTGTATCATCATCCCCTTCTTCATAATGCCAGTTTACGATCAGGCTCTTTATTCTGCGGTTCGCATCCAGGATTTTCAATAATTCCATTACCTTTTTTGAAGAGGCGCTGTTGAGGTATTCCAGATTAATATCCAGTTTCACCGTTTCGGAAACCAGATTTGTTATCCATTCAATAAGGGGTTTGTAAAACCTGTTCACGTCCTCAGGCAGGGAACGTCCTTCGATCATTAACCGGCCATCCGTGCTAAAATTGACAGCAGGCGTCGAGTGGGTTGCTTCAATTAAGATTGATTCCATACTTCTTTGTGTTTTTAGTAGTAGTTTATTCATGTTTACGCAGGTTATTCAAAATAGATTGAACCTTATGACGAATGAAGGGAAAAAGTTGATAAACTGGGATGAATCTCGGGCTTTCTGCTTAATCCCGAAAAACCGGGCGACTTTTTCGCGAGCCAAATGCTCCGGATTTTCCCTGCGGATATTGTGTTGCAGAAAATAAAAAACGGGATGTTTTGTCATCCCGTTTTTGCTCCTCAGCTAAGACTCGAACTTAGGACCCCCTGGTTAACAGCCAGGTGCTCTAACCAACTGAGCTACTGAGGAATTATTTAATCTTCTCCCCCGAAAAAACCGGTATTTTTATTTTTCGGGAAGGCAAAAGTAATAGGAAAACCTGAATTAAACAATATATTTGTTTGAAATTAAATGGCGGACTCATGAGAAAAATCCTTGGCGTCGGGAATGCGCTTGTTGACATCATCATTAAACTTGACAGCGACCGTATCCTTGATCGTTTCGCCCTTCCTAAAGGCAGCATGCAACTGGTGGATGCCGCCACCGCCCTTGCCGTGGAAAAAGAATGTGCGAAAATGAAGCGCAGCATGGCATCCGGAGGTTCTGCCGCCAATACCATACATGGCCTTGCCAGGCTGGGAATTCCAACCGGATTTATTGGTACGGTAGGCCGGGATGAGACCGGTCATTTCTTTCATACGGACATGGTTCAGGCCGGTATAACCCCCTACCTTTCTTTCAGCCAGACACAGACAGGGAGGGCCATTTCTTTGGTCAGTTCCGACAGCGAACGGACTTTCGCCACGTTTTTAGGGGCTGCGGTGGAATTATCCGCAGAAAACCTCCTTGAACCATATTTTAATGATTGCAGCATGCTGCATCTTGAAGGATACCTGGCTCCTCTTCAGACGCTTGTGGAAACAGCCATGAAAAAAGCACATAAAAAAGGAATACGGGTATCCCTCGATCTGGCCAGCTACAATGTGGTGGAGTCGAACCTTGATTTTCTGAAAGAAATGATTTCTTCCTATGCAGATATTGTTTTTGCGAATGAATCCGAGGCACAGGCTTTTACGGGCTTACCGGATCCGGTGGATTCTCTGCACGAAATAGCCCGGATATGCAAGGTTGCCGTGGTAAAAATCGGGGAAAAAGGATCTTTGATCCAGCAGGGCGATGCGATTCATTCCATTGGTATTAAACCTGCAGATTGCATGGATACAACCGGAGCAGGTGATTTGTACGCAGCAGGATTTTTGTACGGTATGCATCATGCACTTCCCCTTGAAAAATGCGGCCGTATCGGCGCAATCCTTGCAGCAGAAGTAATTGAGGAACTGGGCGCAAAAATAAGCGACAGCCGCTGGGAGAAAATTAAGCAGGAGATAAAAAAAATCTGACCGGATCTCAGAAAAGCCCGTGGACTTCCGCATTTACCTTATCGATAACCACGCTCAGGTCTTCGGGTTTATCGATAAAATTATAGCTGTCCACATCTACAATCAAAAGCCGGCCCATGTTATAGGAATCGATCCAGGCTTCATACCGCTCGTTAAGCCGTTTGAGATAATCGAGCCGTATATTGTCCTCGTATTTCCTTCCCCTTTTTTGAATTTGCTTCACCAGTGTAGGTACCGAAGCCCTGAGGTAAATCACGAGGTCAGGGGGCTGAATTAATGAACTCAGCATGTTAAAAAGGGTAAAGTAGTTTTCAAAATCACGGGTCGACATTAACCCCATTGCATGGAGATTGGGAGCAAAAATGTAGGCATCTTCATAAATGGTCCTGTCCTGAATCAGCGTCTTCCCCGAACGCCGGAAGGAAAGAATCTGGTTGAACCGGGTATTCAGAAAATAGATCTGCAGGTTAAACGACCATCGCTGCATATCGTTATAGAAATCCGTAATATAGGGATTGTCTTCCACATCTTCATAATGTACGTCCCAGCTGAAGTGTTTCGAAAGAAGGTTGGTCAAAGTTGTTTTCCCGGAGCCTATATTTCCGGCAACTGCGATGTGCATGCTCATATTACATTCTAAGTATGGTTCAGATCGAGAAAAATAACGGGTGTTAAATTTAATCTATTTTACGATTGTTTTTCAATTTTTTATCGATCTCAAGCAGTTCTTCCAAATATTTTCTTTCATTGAACAACCGTGGAACTTTGTTTTGACCACCCAGTTTGCCCCGTTCCTGCATCCAGTTATAAAAAGTTCCGTTTGCCACGGGGTGGATGACGGGTTTCTCCAGTGTAATATTCAGGTACCGCTTTGCTTCATAGTCGGAATTTAAGGACATCAGGGCATGATCCATCAGGGTCGTGAAATAATTCAGATCTTCAGGCGGTGTGGAAAATTCGATAGCCCATTCATGCGCTCCCTTTTTGTCGTCACTCATAAAGACCGGAGCAGCTGTATAGTCAGTTATCTGTGCCCCTGTTTTTTCACAGGCTATGCGCAAAGCCCTTTCCGCATTGTCCACGATAACTTCTTCGCCGAAAACATTGATAAAATGCTTTGTCCGGCCTGAAATGACGATCCTGTGCGGAAAGACGGATGAAAACCTTACCGTATCCCCGATTATATACCGCCAGAGTCCTGAGCTGGTTGAAATCACCAGGGCATAATTGGTATCCCTTTCCACTTTGTCAATTGTCAGAACTCTGGGGTGGTCACTGCCAAATTCATCCATGGGAATAAACTCATAAAAAACACCGTAATCCAGCATTAACAGCATCCCTTCATCTTTCGGATCATCCTGAATGGCAAAGAAGCCTTCGGAGGCATTATACGCTTCCTGGTAATGCATTTTATCGGAGGGAATTATTTTTTTGAATTGTTCCCGGTAGGGAATGAAGCTGACCCCTCCATGCATAAACAATTCAAGGCCGGGCCAGATTTCCAGCATATTTTTCTTCCCGGTGAAGTTCAGGATGTATTTCATCATCACCAGGTTCCAGGAGGGAACTCCCGCAATGCTGGTTACGTTTTCGTTAATGGTTTCACGGGCAATTCTTTCAAGTTTCTCCTCCCATTTATCAAGCAAGGCAACATCGTGGCTCGGTGTCCGGATAAACTCGGTCCAGAAAGGAAGATTTTCAATAAGAATGGCGCTCAGGTCGCCATAATACGACTGATTGTTGTAGTTGTCTATTTTATGGCTCCCGCCAAGGGTAAAACCCTTTCCCTGGAAAATTTTTGAATCCGGATTGTTTTTAATGTACAAAGCCAGCATATCCTTTCCTCCCCGAAAATGACATTCTTCAAGATTTTCCTTGCTTACCGGAATGAATTTGCTTTTGTCATTGGTTGTTCCCGATGATTTGGCAAACCATTTTGTTTCTCCGGGCCACAGAAGATCCGTTTCGCCTTGCCGTACACGATCAATATAGGATTTGACATCCTCATAGGTCTGAAGGGGGACTTTGTTCTGAAATTCTTCGACGGAGGACAGGGAGGCATATTCATACTGAATCCCCCACTCGGTGCCGGCACTTCTTGCCAAAAGGTTTAAAAAGGTTTCCTGCTGAACCTCTACAGGGTATTTTTTAAATAATTCTATCTGATGTACCCTTTTTACATTAAACCAGTTAATGAGGGAAGTAAGAATTGGCATGAATTTACCTGTGCTTGATTTCCACTCCCAAAAATAGGAAAAGCATAAATGGAAAACAAAAGGAAGGGTGCATGATTAGATTGATTACCCGGCAGGACTGCAAATGCTTCTGCAATCAGAGGGCGGGTCTGCTTTTCCCCCTTCCGCCAGGCTTCACGATCGTGAGAAGTGCCCCGGCCAGCACAACCGATGCCCAGAGAAGACTCAACAGGGTATACTGTTCATGGGCAATCCAGGTGGCATTGGTCAGGTTTATAATTCCCATGATGCCAAAAGTCAGAATAGGATTCAGAATTAACACCACACTGACTTTGTTGGCTTCTGCATTTTGAATAGCCAGGGAAAGGGTTCCGTAAGCAACAAGGGTGTTCAGGCCGAGAAATACCATGATCAGCCAGTCGACGAAAGAAAGGCCTGCGAAACTGCTGAATTTCACAAAGGGGAGGAAAAACAAAGCCGGTAATCCGAATATTACCAGGTTAAGCTGCATGGGAGGATACCGCAGCAGGAGGATTTTAATCAGGAGGGTATAAACGGTCCATGCGACCGCACCAATCAGTATCCAGAGGATACCGGTCTGGTAGGTTGAGGTGTGTACGGTCTGAAAAGTGCCCTGTTCATAATAGAACAACAGAAGACCCGCCAGGACAAGCACAAATCCGATGATCTGGCGAGCCCTGATTTTTTCCCTGAAAAACAAAAATCCTGAAATGGCTAGCAATACGGGACCAGTCTGAATAAAGATCTGCGCAATACCCGGAGAAGTCAGATGAACCCCTTCAATGAATCCGATGTAATTTATGCCAAGGCAGACGGAAGCCAGTACGAGAATAAGCGGAGGCTTCCGTAAAATCCGAAGAGTTTCCGGCTTTTTCCAAGCATAATAGACAGCCAATCCCAGAAAGGCCAGGGTGAACCTGAACCATGTAATACCGGCAGGACTGACATCCTGCAAGGAAACCTTCAGGGCTACCGCAAGTACTCCCCATAATGCGGCTGTTATGGAAGCATAAAGAATGCCTTTCAGCGGTTTTGAAACATTCCGGTTCATATTCTTTTCTGATCCCTGCCGTAAAAGCGCTGAACCTGCATCATGCCTGGCTTAGAAATTTATCCACAGCTTTGGCCAGGATCCGTCCCTGACGGATGGCCCTGACAACCAGACTTGCACCGGTTACGGCATCTCCTGCGGCGAATACCTTCTTTCCACTGGTTTGAAAATCCGGACCTACTTTGATATTTCCCCTGGGATCCAGTTCAAGTTCAAATTCTTTAATGATGCCTTCATGTACGCAATGGACAAAACCCATGGCCAACAAAACAAGGTCTGCATCCAGGGTCATCACGGTACCGGGTTTTTCTTTCATGACCCATTTACCCTCCGCTGAGATCCAATCCACTTCTTCCACTTCAATTCCTCTTACACGATTGTTTTCACCGGTAAACTTCCGGGTTGACAAGCTCCATTTCCTTTCACATCCCTCTTCATGGGAACTGGAATATCGTAATACATTGGCCCAGTATGGCCAGGGATTATCAGGATTACGGCTGGCGGGAGGCTTCGGCAGTATTTCAATCTGGGTAACGCTCCGGGCTCCCTGCCGTATCGAAGTGCCGACACAATCCGAACCCGTATCTCCTCCTCCGATCACAACCACCTTCTTGCCACCAGCGTGAATACGCTCGCTTTCGGCAATCATGGCGCCGTGATTTACTTTGTTTTGCTGGGTGAGAAACTCCATGGCAAGGTGAATGCCTTTCAGGTCTCTGCCTTCCACCTGCAAATCACGCGGTTTCATTGCCCCAATTGTAAGGCAAACGGCGTCATATTCCGCAAGAAGGTCTTTCCCT
>JAGDMB010000027.1 GCA_017860375.1 Bacteroidota bacterium
TCGAGGTTCTTTTTGATGGAAAGCAATATCTGGTTAGGATTGACGGGTTTTATGAGGTAGTCAGCAATCTTTGCCCCCAGTGCCGCTTCCATAATATTCTCTTCTTCACTTTTGGTGATCATAATGACGGGCAGACCGGCTTTTAAAGCTTTAATCTTTCCCAGGGTTTCCATACCGCTGAGACCGGGCATGTTTTCATCGAGAAAAACAAGGTCGACATACTGGTCTTTCACTATCTCAATGGCATCCCGGCCATTGGTGGCGGTTTCCATTTCGTACCCTTTTTCCTGCAGAAACATGATGTGGGGCTTCAGCAGATCCATCTCGTCATCCACCCATAATATTCTGATCTTCTTCATTGGAACAAATTATTGATAATGTTCCCGGTAGAACTTAAGATACCTGTCAGGCAACTTATCCTCAAGGAGGATCTTGAGATTCTCTGAGGAGATGGTGACGATTTCCAGCGCGGGATTATCGTAGTCCCTTAACACTTTTTCATCAGACCGGATCCTCTGCACGTATAATGCTGCATCCGTTTTATTACGGAATGCTTTTACCAGAAGCAAACTTTGCTGAGGCGTGATGTCCGCAGTCTCTATTTTAAGGTTTTCGCTATCATAATAATCAAGGTTGAAGTTCAGGATATTAAAAGTTAACTGGTTGTTGTTTGATTTCTTATTCACGATCAGGGCTACCATGTGTTCGCCATCCTCAGTGATCTGATAGAGCTTTTCCGCTTTCACTTTTTCTTCTTCTTCCAGCAACTCGGGGTGCTCTTTGTTCATATAGGCGATAATGTTCAGGGCAGCATCGTATACATCCGTGCCGGGATATGAAGAAACGATCCGGTTCAGGGTATCCCGGAAGGTCTTGGTATCCGATGATTTTCCAATGGATAAGGCTCGAAGATAATCGAACTGGGGGACCAGGGGATGGTTTGGATTCTCCTCAATGGCCCGGGTTGCCCGTGTGATTGCTTCGGGGTAATTTCCCAGGGTGAAAAGATCGTAGCACTCTTCGTACTGCCGGATGATTTTCTTTTCCTCGGCTTCGACTTCTTTCAGGTAATCTGGATTGGAAAGGATTTTGGCATATACGCTTTCCGGGAATTCAGAAATGATTTTGTTCTTATACAGATTCATTGAGGCCTGGTCACCTTCCTCTTTGGAAAGGGAATAAAGATTATAATAAACCGGAAGCCGGAATTCGGACATCGGGTATCTTTTCAGCAGTTCATTGAAGGATTCTTTTGCCTTTGAATTGTCTTTCAAATCATTCTTATAGAGTAATCCCATATTGTAGAGGGCATTTTCCGCCCGTTTGTGGGAAGCCTGCATCATGGAGTCGTTACGCGGTACATTCTTGAGATAATATTCACGCGATTTGTTGCTTAGCTCTTTTTCCGGCGCAGCCACGCCCTCCTCCGCCTCACTGCCTTCGGTTGCGGTGGAAAAAACAGCCATGCTTTTGTTCTGCCGCTGCCAGTGATCTTCAAGTTTGCGGTTTCCCCATTTCAGCTTAAATTCCTTGTACCCTAAATTTTTTGTGACATCGTTGTAAAAATACCACTTTCCTTCTGCGTTCTGATCAAACTGGTTCAGTGAGCTCTGGTTCACCGATTCACGTCCGTATTGTTCATTGAGCAGTTGTTCCTGTTCCTGCTGACGTTTCAGTTCCTCTTCTTTTCTGACGTTCTGAATAATCTTGTCGATGAAATCGAGCAATTCCGGCTCGCTCAGTGACGCAAGCCGTTGAACGCTGTCTTCGAGCACGAATGTTTTCCATTCCGTAACCAGCCGTGTAAGGTTGGCGGATTTTGCACTGATCTGTTCATAATTTTTAAAGGAAGGATCCAGCATGACAACGGCACTGTCATAATAGACCTGGGCATTGACGTAGTCGGGTATGGTGTAATAGAGGTCAGCCAGGGTCAGATAAGAACGTGCTTTTTGGTCGGGATTTTTTGTGCTGTATTGCACGGATTTTTTGTACTGACCGATGGCCTTTTCCCTGTTTCCCTCTTTGGCGGCAAGATCACCCAGGGCATAATAGATCTGGTCGCGGAAGTCCACGTTTTTTTCGTCTTTAAGCATTTTCAGGAGTTCCTGTTCAATTTCACCGGCCGAGCCAAAACCTTCCTGATAGGTAAGGGCGCGGTTGATATGGGCATTAAAAGCCATAGTGTAAGGGGGATTCATTTTGATAACCTGCCCGTATAGGTCAGTGGCCTTTTTAAGATTTCCGGTTTTTTCATACAGCTGGGCCAGTATGAAGGTAAAACGGATTTTATTGTTCTTCGGCAGTTTAAGTTCAAGTGTTTTCTCGAGGGATTCAATGGCCGGCTTATAATTGCCCTGCTTGAGATAAAAATCCGCATAAGTGGCATACAGCGCGGGGAATAGCTTTTCCGGAAAGTCTTCTTTATGCAAAAGAAAGTTCAGGATTTCTTCGGAGTTCTTGTACTGTATAGTCTCGTTGTATGTTCTTGCAAGCCATATCTGGGTTTCATTTACGATCGGTTCATTTTTAAAATCATTCATCAGCAGTAAAAAGGTTTCGGTAGCCAGCCCAAAATCATGCTTATGAAAATGGGCTTTCCCCATAAGAAGGTAAGCATCATCCACATAATTATTAAATTCCTTCTTATTGAAGAATTCCCTTTCTTTCGGGCTCAGGGTTTTTGTTTTTTTAACCTTGGGTTTGGCGGTGATGGAATGAAGGGAAATAAGTTTGGAACTTTTTTTGATGGTCCTGTCCATATCCGAACTAATGGTTTTGGACACATCGGGATCGCCGTAAAGGAAAACGGGGAGAATCCCTGAATAATCGTCCTGGAAGGCTTCTTCCATTTTCTTCATGCCCTTGTTGTAGCTTTCGGATCCATTGAAAAGAACATTGTAACGGGATGTCACGTTATGGTAAAAACGGGTGACCGGTGTATTTTTTTGTGTGCTGCAGCCGGCCAGGAATACAAAAAGAATGAGTAAAAAAGCCGGCAGGATGAGGGTGTTTCTTTTCATAAAAGAAGGTGCAGCCAATTTATTTGATGATTTATTGATTTATTGATTGGTGGATTGTGGTTTATACAAAATATTGTACTTGAGCGTTGTCAAAGCATTCTCATCGGGCTAAATATAATAAACCACAGGGCCGTCAATTTATTTTAACAACGTAAAAATATTTATTAAAAGGATAAGAAAAAACAGAATTGCAAAAGAAAACAAACCCTCAGGGGAAATCTTGAATTTGGGAAGAAGGTTTTTCCGGCGCCGTTTAATTCCTGGGGCTTACCCTATTCGACGGCCTGCAGCGCTTTAATTTCCGGCACATTTCTGCGGACGGCCTGTTCAATACCTGCCCTCAGGGTCATCATACTGAAAGGACATCCGTCACATGCACCTGTAAGGCGGACCTTAACCACCAGGTCATCCGTGACATCAATGAGTTCCACATCTCCGCCATCAGCCTTAAGGTAGGGTCTTACTGTTTCAATAGCGGAAGCAATCTTCTGCAGCAGGTCTTTTTTATGCAAATTATCCATGTCGAAACGATCTGAATTTATCTTCGGTATTCCGATATAGTAACCTTTTGCGGGGGTTTTTGTTCAGCGTTGCGCCGTATGATCTCAATCACAAGGTTATCGGCAATGAATTTAAATGCCTCACTCACCGGATTTTTGTGAAGTATGGCGGGTTTGCCGCTATCTCCGCCTTCACGGATTCCCTGCACCAGCGGGATCTGCCCGAGAAAAGGAATGCCAGATTCAATGGCCATCTTTTTGCATCCCTCCTTTCCAAAAATGTAATACCGGTTTTCGGGCAGTTCTTCGGGTGTAAACCACGACATGTTTTCAATGAGGCCAAGCACAGGTACGTTGATCGCGGGATTCCTGAACATATTGATGCCTTTTTTCACGTCGGCCAGGGCAACATCCTGGGGTGTGCTCACCATAACCACTCCGGTAACCGCAACTGTCTGCACCAGGGTTAGATGGATGTCACTGGTACCCGGAGGCAGGTCAACAAAAAGGTAATCGAGTTCTCCCCAATCCGAATCCCCCATCATCTGCTGAAGGGCATTCGAGGCCATGGGCCCGCGCCAGACAGTGGCGTCGGCAGGATTGATAAAAAAGCCGATGGACAACGCTTTTATCCCGTATCGTTCGACGGGCAGAATAATATCCTTCCCGTTTTCCTTTTTTATTTCCGGCCGATCGTGTTCAGCACCGAGCATCCTGGGTATTGAAGGTCCGTAAATATCGGCATCCAAAAGGCCCACACTGGATCCGGCACGGGCAAAGGCAATAGCAAGGTTGACAGCCACGGTGGATTTACCTACTCCTCCCTTGCCCGATGCAATGGCAATTACATTGCGCACTTGCGGCAGGTACGATTTTTCCTGTTTGCCGGACGGCTGCGCATCGCTATGCACGTCCACTTCCACTTCAAGATCCGGATGAAGTGTATCCTTCAGAATCCTTTTACAGGCTTTCTGCAGCGACGATTTCATCGGATCGGCAGGATTTTTAAAATGCAGGGTAAATCTGATTTTGCCTTTTTCTGTATGAAGGTCCTGCACCATTCCAAGGGTTACGATATCCTTGCCGGACACCGGATGAATGATTTCACGCAGGACTTCGAGTACCCGGTTTTCGCTGAAATGCACGAGATCCATATTTAAAAGATCAGAGGCTCAAAGATAGGGTAAATTATGGATAATAAAACCTCCCGACCGATTCATGATTCACCGGCAATGGACCTCCTCTTGATTCCCCTCAGCTCTTTGCACGGATCCCAGAAAATCTTCTTAAAATCCCTGATCTGATCGTTGATTACCGAAATCCCTTCACTTTCGAGCAGTTCCTGCATGAGGGAAGGATACCGGAAATGATGCTTTCCCGTTAGCAGTCCCTGGCGGTTGACCACCCGGTGGGCCGGAACAAATCCGGGCTGGAGATGCGATGCATTCATGGCCCATCCGACCGTACGGGCAGCCTGGGGTGAACCCAGAAAAGCTGCAATGGCACCATACGTGGTGACGCGGCCGAAGGGAATGCGGTTCGTCACCGCATACACCCGGTTAAAAAAATCGGCAGGATCAGATGCCGGGGACTTCTTCGATGATTTTTTCATGGGGCAGCCGGAAAGAAATATAATGGATCGCCAGACCCTGTTCGATAAACTGTTTTTCATAAAATGTCTTAATGGAAAGCACCGGATCGGCCGGTGCTTCAGCATACAGATCCTCGGTACTGCGGATGATTTCAAGCCGATTGTACCGGACCGTGTCAAGCGTATAATGATACAAAATCCGGTTGTCGGTTTTTAAGTGAAGGATGCCATTGTTTTTAAGAAACATACGGTAAACGTTCAGAAATTTCGGTGCCGTAAGGCGTTTTCTCTTTTTTTCAAGCTGCGGGTCAGGAAAGGTAAGCCATATTTCATCCGCTTCGCCGGGAGCAAAAAAGGATCCGATAAATTCAATGCGGGTGCGCAGGAAACCTGCATTGGATATGTTTTCCTGCAGGGCAATTTTAGCACCTTTCCAAATACGGGATCCTTTAATGTCAATGCCAATAAAATTAATGGACGGGAACACCCTGGCCATACCGACCGTATATTCCCCTTTGCCGCAACCCAGTTCAAGGATCAGCGGTCGTTCGCAGCGGAAGAAATCGCGGTTCCAGTTGCCCTTAAGGGGGTGTTCAGTGCGGAACGCTTCAGCGAAGGAAGGCTGAATGACGTTCGGAAAGGTTTCCATTTCGGCAAATCGTTCCAGCTTTCTTTTCACGGTGCGTGCAAAATTGGGTATGATTGTGCGGATTACCGCAGTCAGGGAAGGCGGTCGATCTGCAGACCAATGTCCGAAATATTCTTGAGTTCCTTCTCCCACAAAGCCTGCTCGATATCAAAGGAATATATTCCACGGTAAGGAAAACGGACGTTCATCTTAAAGGGATGCCGGCTGGTAAATATATCAGCAGCCCCTTTTCCGGTCCATTTTCCCCGCTGATCCGCCAGGATCAGCTCAAGGGTGTCACGCAGCGTAAAGCCCAGGGGAGAGGTTGTGGTCACAAAAAGGTAGAGGTTGCTGTATGCATAGTTGCTGTTGTTCCTCACCAGTATATACACATTATGGGAACTGACGGTATCGGATACCGGTACGTCAAAACGGATGATGTTTTTGGCATTCCATGTATTGCCGGGGATCTCAACGTATTTGCGATAGACTTTCCCTTCATCACAGGCGGTAAGGAAGAAGAAAGCGGCGATCAATCCCGAGAAAATAAACACTTTCATATTACCGGTGTCTTCGATGGTCTCTTTTTCTTTTGTTGTGTTCTTCAGCTGTCGGTTTATCCTCAAAACGCGAAAGGCTTTCCACGTCACCTGCGTTCTGGTAATCAATGATGGGGGCTATGGAGATATTCTCAATGCTCTCAATCTTTTTTATTTTTTCGCCCCGGTTGTTCATGGCAATGATTTCCTTGACTTTATCCACGGAAAGGCAGGCAATCTCCGCCGGCATTTCTTTTTGCATCGAATACCACATTTGTCTCTTGAAGACATCGGTCTTCTGATGAAAGGCAGGACCTTGTTCGGTTTGCAGCACAATATTGGGATCGGGGAAGTCCTTTTGCGCATCTAGGTATGCGGCCAGTTCATAGTTGAGGCAGCATTTGAGCTTTCCGCATTGGCCTGCAAGCTTTTGCGGGTTAAGGGACACTTCCTGGAAGCGGGCAGCATTGGTGGTCACGGAAACAAAATTAGTGATCCAGGTAGAGCAGCAGATTTCCCGCCCGCAGGAACCAATTCCCCCGATTCGACCGGCTTCCTGGCGGGCACCGATCTGTTTCATCTCGATCCTTACCTTGAAACGCTCAGCCAGCACCTTTATCAGCTCACGGAAGTCTACCCGGTCATCCGCTATATAATAGAAGATGGCTTTGGTGGCATCGCCTTGATATTCAACATCACCGATCTTCATGTCGAGTTTGAGTTCTTCGGCAATTTTGCGCGATTTCAGCATGGTACTGTGCTCGAGTGCCATGGCTTCCATCCATTTTTCTATGTCGGCAGGCTTTGCCTTGCGGTACACTTTTTTAAACTCGGTGCTTTCATAGGGGATGTTATTGCGCACCAGCTGCCGCAGTACCAGAATTCCCGTGAGGGAGACGATACCGATATCGTGACCCGGATTTGCCTCCACCGCAATAATATCACCCCTTTTAAGCTTCAGGTCGTTCACATTCCGGAAGAATCCCTTGCGCGTATTTTTAAAGCGGACTTCCACGATGTCGATACCCTGGTATTGTTCGGGTATATCGCTGAATAAATCAAATGTATTCAGTTTATTGCACCCGGTATCCAGGCAGGTCGACGCATCGGAAGCATCTTTGATCATTTTACGGCAACCCCGTCCGTTATATTCTCCCGTTGAATTCATGGTTTTCATTAAAAATAATCCGGCTTGCCCTGCATTCACCCCTATACGATTGACTGATTATAAGGATTTTGATTCCATCCAGCCGGATGTGAAAGGCACAAAGGTAGTTATTTTTATGAAAAGGGAAGTGCGAAAATACCCATTGCCTTTTCGGGTGATATGGGTTCTTGGTTTTTCCCGTCTATTGCCTTAACAGCTTTCCGGCCTTAAGCATCAGATCCAGAAGAACGATCTTGCTGTTGCCGTTCCGCTCAATATCATAGGCGGCTTTATTGAATTCCTCCGCAAGCGGAGCCAGATTGCTGCCCCTGATAAACCGTGAAAAATTGGCCGAGAATTCTTCTTCCCTTCGGTTCATATAGCTGAGTCTGCCCTCCTGTAAATGGATCACGGCGTTTTCACGGATCAGCCCCAGGGAATAGTCAAGGAATGCTTTCTGCTTTTCACGGGTCAGGGAACTCAAGGCTTCCACTGTTTTCATGCCCGATGTGATATTGTTCATATAACCCGCCAGCATAAATTCACGGAAGGTGGCCAGCAGAAAGCCGTCTTCTTCATTTTCACGGATGAGTTCAGCTGCTCTTGCATAATTGCCCATGGCCAGGCGCACGATGGATTCCGATTGGACGGCATTCACCTGATGGCGTGACTGCAAGGCCTCTTTCATGTCTTCCTCAGCGATAAGGGGCACTTTCACGGGGAGGCACCTTGACCGTATGGTGGCAAGCAGACTTTCCGGATTTTCAGTGATCAGCAGAAAAACAGTCATTTCAGGAGGCTCCTCCAGCAGTTTCAGCAGTTTATTGGATGCCACCTCATGCATCTTTTCGGCCATCCAGATGATGGCTATTTTAAAATCCGATTCGTAGGATTTAAACGACAGTTTTTTCGAGATCACATCACTTTCCTTTTCTTTGATGAGGCCCTGTTTGTTCTCCAGATCAATATGCAGGTACCAGTCGTTCAGACGGCCATAAGGATTTTGCAGCACAAAATCCCTCCATTCCGCCAGGAAATCATCGCAGGAAGGATCATCCTTTTTGGAGGACGTATTGTTGACAGGAAAGAGAAAGTGAAGATCGGGATGCACCAGTTTGGCATATTTAATACAGCTCGGGCATTTGCCACAGGCATCCGCCTCCTTGTCACCGGTGCACGATATGGTTTGGGCGTAGGCGATCGCCAGGGGAAGTGCGCCTGCCCCTTCGGGACCGAAAAACAACTGGGCGTGGCTGATCCGCCGGTCCTTGATTGACCGGATGAGCCTTTTTTTAAGAGCGGACTGGCCGATGATTTCGCTGAAGAACAAAGCGGAATGGATTTAGATGAATCTGCGAATAAATAATGTGCCGTAATGCAATACCGTCAAAGGTAAATAAAATAACTTTTTTATCTTTGTTACACCATTAAACAAAATTCTATACACATGCAAACAATCGATACATACAGCTTTAAGGGAAAACGGGCCATTATCCGTGTGGATTTCAATGTCCCACTCAATAAACAAACGTTTGAGGTTACCGATGATACCCGCATCCGGGGTGCCCTCCCGACTATAAAGAAAGTGCTGGGCGACGGGGGTTCCGCCATTCTGATGTCGCATCTCGGAAGGCCGGATGGCAAGGTTCAGGATAAATACTCACTGAAACACGTGGTGACGGCTATTGAAAAGGTGCTAGGCAAACCTGTGAAATTTGCGGGCGACTGTATGGGTGAAACGGCCAAAAAGATGGCCGCTGAATTGAAACCGGGAGAGGTCATGTTGCTTGAGAATCTGCGCTTTTATGAGGAAGAAGAAGGCAAACCCTATTCTCTTGCGGAAGATGCCAGTGAAGACCTGAAAAAGGCCGCCAAGGCAAAGGTAAAGGAAAGCCAGAAGAACTTTGTGAAACAACTGTCAGGCTATGCCGATTGTTATGTAAATGATGCCTTTGGTACCGCTCACAGGGCTCATGCTTCGACTGCGCTGATCGCTGCGCATTTTCCCGATAACAGCATGTTTGGTTACCTCATCGAAAGCGAGCTGAAGGCCATGGATAAAGTGTTGAAATCGGCGGAAAAACCTTTCACGGCCATTATGGGCGGGGCAAAGGTATCCGATAAGATCCTCATCATTGAAAACCTGTTGAACCGGGTTCAGAACCTCATCATCGGAGGAGGTATGACCTATACTTTCATCAAGGCACAGGGCGGAAAAATAGGGAAATCGCTTTGCGAAGAAGATAAACTCGACCTGGCCCTTGACATTTTGAAAAAGGCAAAGGAGAAAGGGGTGAAGGTTTACCTGCCGGTGGATGCCATCAATGCCGATGCCTTTGATGCCAATGCCAATACCGGGTTATCGAAAATTGATCAGACACCCGATGGATGGATGGGACTTGATATCGGTGAAGAGACCATTAAAATATTCAGCGATGTGATCGAAAAATCAAAAACAATCCTTTGGAACGGACCGATGGGTGTGTTTGAGATGGATAAATTCGCCAAAGGAACCTCAGCCATTGCTCAGTCCATTGCACGGGCTACAGCCAATGGGGCATTCAGCCTGATCGGCGGGGGTGATTCCGTGGCAGCCATCAACAAAAACAAGCTGGCCGATAAGGTGAGCTATGTTTCCACCGGCGGCGGTGCCATGCTCGAATATATGGAAGGGAAGGAACTTCCGGGGATCAAGACGATTCGCGGATAACCGGGCAGGTTTTCACCTTTTCATTCGTACTTCAATTTAGGAATCAAAAAACGAAACAATAAATCAACGGCCTGTTCCTCAGTTAACTGTTCTGTATGTATGACCAGGTCGGGATGAAGGGGTACTTCATAGGGTGCATCCAAACCGGTAAAGTCTTTTATCTTTCCTTCGATGGCCTTTTTATAAAGGCCTTTCGGATCGCGTCTGATGCATTCTTCCAGCCTGGCATCCACATAGATCTCAGTGAAATACGGCTCGCCTATGATTCCCTTTGCGAGCGCGCGGATTTCGTGAGTGGGCGAGATAAACGCATTAATTGTAATAATGCCGGTCTGGATGAACAGTTTATTCACCTCGGCTATCCGCCGGATATTCTCATACCTGTCATCGGGTGAATATCCAAGATTCTTGTTTATGCCGGTGCGGATTATGTCCCCGTCAAGAACCCTTGTAAAATAGCCGTTGCTGGCCAACATTCTTTCCAATCCCAGCGCTATGGTACTTTTACCCGAGCCTGAATAACCCGTCAGCCATATAGCCCTGGCGCGTTGTCTCAGATATTTCTCCTTTTCCTCCTGGGTCAGGTATGTGGTATTACAATGACTATCCGACATGTTTTAGGTTTTGTCAAAAGGGTATCAGGATACAATAATTTCTTCCGGCAAAGTATAATTCCAATTCGTGATGAATTTCTTCAGGTGCTGGCTGACTGCGTCGGCAGCATTTTTCCTGACCGTAAATTTGTTCTTTTCATATTTCTTCAGCGTTTTCAGATATAGGGTAAACGTTTCTCTCACCCTGCCAAAGTCTTCCTTCAGCAAATCGGTATAAATGGTATTCAATACTTCAACCGGATTTTCTTCAAATTCTTCAAACTTAAGCTCCAATAAATTACCCTGGGGGATCAGGTGTTTTTGTGCGTTGTAATCCTCCATAAGGCGACCGTACACATCAAAAATCATCTGATCGATGAATGTCTTGTCCACCCTTTGCAACCAAATGGTGGGCAAAAGATTATGGAAAAAAAGCTGCGTGGAAAAATAAACGGTATACGGATTCCGGTAAAGAAATAAAAACTTGGCATTGGGAAATAGTTCCAGAAGGATTTGAATGCGGGCCGTATTGACTGGATTTTTTACGATCATGCGCTCTGCTTTTGTATTAATGGCAGCCTTTTTCAATAAATCAACATACGCCTTTTTCCATTCGTCTGTTTTGTGGGCGGGAACATCCAGGTGAACGGCCTTTTCATAAAACTCCCTGTATCCGGTCGGGAAGTAAAAGAAATTATAATAAAAGTTCGGATGCACATTGCCGAGCGCCAATTCTTCCTCCTGCGGATAATTCAGATTCATTTTCATGTTGTCCGAAACCCTTTTGGCCGGTATTCCGATCCTGCAAAGCGTTTTAAATAAGAATTTGCTTTTTTGATTATACGGGAACAAGGAATGATAGGTGGTCAGGTATCCGTGTGTTTTATCCATACAAAGGCAATTATGCAACAGTGTGGTACCGCTTCTCCAATGACCGATGATAAACAAAGGCTCTTTCAAAAACCGGTATTCCCTTATTTTTTTCCTGTACCAGACAAAATCCCAAAAATGAAAAGGAGTGGCAATCAAAATAATCAGCCCTGTAAACAAAATCTTGATATAGTACCTTGGTTCAACGAAGCCCTTGCTGATAACCTTCAGAAAGGTACTAAAAGTGGAACCGATATGGGGAGAGATGGGAAAATTATAAAACCTTTGCATTGTTTTTTCCGGATGCCTTAGGGTTCGTTACAAACAAAAATAAATATTTCAATCCGATTTTTAAAAGGGGTATAACAATTTTCATTGCGTATCCGTTAACCCGATGGAGTTCAGGATCCGGATTTCTTCTGAAGAAGCGATACCCAATCCGAAAAATCAACTTACAAAATTCTGCCGGACTTCCATGCGCAATCCTCTTTCCATCAGACCGGCTTTGGATTTCAAAAGGGTGATACCCCTGCCTGGTTTGGAATAAGGTTGAAATATTTTGTCGTTTGCGAATAGCATGTTACTTTTACATTTTAACGTTAAGGAATACGGTAACTCTTCCTTACGCAAACCAAAAATCTATGGATAAAAAAATTGCCATTCTGGGTGCAGGCAACCTGGGCACCTCACTGGCCAAGGGATTACTGGTTTCTGATCAATGCACCCTTGCCGATATGATCCTGACGGATAAACGGGGACACCGTATCGGTTATCTCAGGGAGAAAGGATATACCGTGACGGATAACAATGCCGAGGCTGTAAAACAATCACAGATTGTGGTGATGTCCATTAAGCCACAGCAATTTGAAAGTCTGGCCCAGGAGATAAGGGAATCGATAACGCCCGGGCATATTGTGTTATCCACCATCACCGGAGTGACCCTGAAAGAAATTGAATCCGCCATCGGCAAGGTGCCAATTTTCAGGATCATGCCCAATACTGCGCTGGCCATATGCGAATCCATGACCTGCATTGCATCCAAAAACACACATACCGATCATAATGAGATCGTATTATCGATGTTCAACAAAATGGGAAGCACCCTTGAGATAACCGAAGATATGATGGGCGCAGCCACTGTTGTCGGCGCTTGCGGTATCGCTTTTGCCCTGCGGTTTATGAGGGCTATGTCACAGGGGGGCATAGAGATCGGGTTCAATTCCGAAATGTCACAGCTGATCACCGCCCAGACCGTGAAGGGAGCTGCCCGGTTAATACTGGAGACAAACAACCATCCCGAAAGGGAGATCGACAAGGTCACCACGCCCCAGGGGATCACCATTTCAGGGCTGAATGAAATGGAGCACCAGGGCCTGAGTTCCGCCGTAATCCGCGGTCTGATCACCTCGTTCACGAAACTGGAACATTTAATGGAAAAGAGTTCCGGACATAAGGATGGATGAAGGTTGGGCATTTCCTGCACGGTTTGGATTCGATAACCTTATTAAGGCAACCATGATAACCATTGAAGATTTTCCGGAATACCTGTTTGAGCAATACAAGAGCTTTAACAGGGAAGTTCCTTCCATGACCAAGGCCCACCGGTTCATCGACAACATGATCTATTTTCTGTTCCCCTTCAAAATTGACAAAAAATGCACGATGCCCCAGATCGAGCTCAACATGGCACAGCTGCAGATCGACCTGAGGGAAATCCTTACCCCGCTGGAACCGGTTCTGGAAGATACAGTCAGCACCATTACGCAAAAGTTTTTTACCACCGTTCCCTCCATTTATGAAAGCCTGGTGCAGGATGCAAAGCTTTTTGTGGATTTCGATCCTGCTGCCCGTTCGGTGGAGAGCGTGATATTATACTACCCTGGGTTTTATGCTATTTCAGTTTACCGGTTATCCCATGAGCTGTTTCAGCTGAAAATTCCCTATCTGCCCCGCATGATATCGGAATATGCACACAGCAAAACAGGCATCGACATCCATCCGGGTGCCGAAATCGGCAGTCACTTTTTTATCGATCACGGTACGGGCATAGTGATTGGTGAAACCACCTTTATCGGCAATAATGTAAAGATCTACCAGGGAGTAACACTGGGTGCTCTGAGTGTGGATAAAAGCATGAAAGGAAAGAAAAGACACCCGACCATCGAAGACAATGTGATTGTGTATTCGGGAAGCACTATTCTTGGAGGCGATACCGTGGTAGGACATGACACGGT
>JAGDMB010000212.1 GCA_017860375.1 Bacteroidota bacterium
TGATTCCGGATGGAAGTCCCTGGATTCAGCACATAAACCTTATTTTGTTGCAGTATCTGGCCGTTCAGGTACATTTCATTATCCCCGATGTACCGCAGAAAATACATGTTTGCCGTAGCCACATGAATAATCCATAAATGGCCATCAAGGAATTCCGAGTACATGTACTTGTACACCCCTTCGGGTGTGCCTTTTTTATTGTTTAAGACCAGCAACTCATGATGGGAAGGTATTTTATCGAACGGATTTGTAGTGAAATTCCGGAGAAGGCTTTGTTCTTCCTTGGTAATGTGAAAGCATTCGGTGACTACTTCGATGAATTCCAGTTCCTGATTGCTGATTTCCTGCTTGTCGGCCTTGACAAATTCAAACAGCTGAACCAGAACAATGAATTTTTGCTTTTGCGTCAGTTCGGTGTTGATATCGTTGCAGATCCGCAGGATTTTCACCGAATTGGGTCCAATGCGCCGTTCTCCCCGCTCGCTTTGAAGGGCCTGATGCTTGCTGTAGTAGGCATCAAAAACATCCATGTAATCGCTTACCAGCTCCTGGTTTAACTGACGGTTCAGAAAGGATTCCACAACAGAACGCCGGTCACCGCCGTCCTCTTCAGGCCGGGCAATGATGGCAAACAATTCCATCAGGGCTTTTAATATCTGTTCACTCATTATCTACGCTGAAAGAAGAAATGTGTTTTGGATTTGATTACTGCCGGATCATTTTAGTACATAGTACGTAATAAAACAAAGGAAGTTACAAAATCCCGGCCTTTAGAACAGGTTCTTTTTCTCCATGGAAATAAAATATCCGGAGTGACAAATTGGCGCCTATAATTTGTATTTTTGGACAAACTGACGGATATTGAGGCTGAAAGTAAACTGGTAAATTTTTTGATGATAATCCGGCACCAAAATAAAAACAGTATGGACTATAACAATTTTACGATCAAGGCACAGGAAGCCATTCAGCAAGCCTCTACCATAGCCAAGGGATCGATGCACCAGGCCATAGAAACCGGCCATCTGCTTAAGGGTGTCGTGGTTCAGAGTGAGGATACCATGAAGTATTTGCTGAACAAAATGGGCATTGATGAAAATGACTTTTATCGTGTGCTGGACCAGATCATACAATCATACCCAAAGGTCAGCGGCGGAGAACAGTATTTTTCCACTGCCGCCAATAAAGCATTGTCGAGGGCCTATGACTTCTCCAGGGAGTCAGGAGATCAGTTTGTGTCTTTGGAGGCACTTGCAGTGGGAGTTCTGATGGCGGGTGATACGGTTTCGAAAATGATGAAAGATTTCGGAATGAACGAAAAAGACCTGAAAGAATCCATCAAAGAACTCCGGAAAGGATCAAAGGTGCAAAGCCAGACTGCGGAAGAAACCTTTAATGCCCTCAACCGGTATGCCATCAACCTGAATGATCTGGCACGAGGCGGGAAACTCGATCCGGTTATCGGACGGGATGATGAGATAAGAAGACTGCTGCAGATTTTATCCCGCCGGACAAAGAACAATCCTGTCCTTGTCGGAGAGGCCGGTGTGGGCAAGACAGCAATTGTTGAGGGTCTGGCACACCGAATCGTTTCGGGCGATGTTCCGGAAACCCTTAAAAGCAAACAAGTCTATTCCCTGGATATGGGTGCGCTGATTGCCGGGGCAAAATACAAAGGCGAATTTGAAGAACGCTTAAAAGCCGTCATAAAGGAAGTGATCTCTGCAAACGGGGAGATCATCCTGTTCATTGATGAAATCCATACCCTGGTGGGTGCGGGAAAAAGCGAAGGGGCCATGGATGCCGCCAATATCCTCAAACCGGCTCTTGCCCGTGGAGAGCTTCGTGCCATCGGCGCCACCACCACCGATGAATACCAGAAATACATTGAAAAAGATAAAGCGCTGGAGCGTCGTTTCCAGGTGGTTATGGTGGATGAGCCCGATGTGCAGAGTGCCATCGCTATCCTTCGCGGATTACGGGAGAAATACGAAAACCATCACAAAGTGCGCATCAAGAACGACGCGCTGGTGGCTGCGGTGGAACTTTCCAACCGGTATATTACCTCACGGCATTTGCCGGATAAAGCCATTGACCTTATTGATGAAGCCGCTTCATCGATGAGGCTTGAAATGGATTCGGTGCCGGAAGAGATCGATACGATGGAACGCAAAATTCAGCAGCTGGAAATAGAACGGGAAGCCATGAAGCGGGAAGGCGATGAGGAAAGGATCAGGCAAGTCAGCAAGGAAATTGCAGATCTCGATGAAGACAGATTAAAACTGAGGGCCAAATGGCAATCGGAAAAAGACATCATAGCCAATATCCAACAGCTTAAGCAACAGCTTGAATCACTCAAGCTGGAAGCGGAACAGTCTGAACGACAGGGTGATTACGGAAAAGTCGCCGAAATAAGGTACGGGCGCGTGAAGGAAACGCAGGCCAGCCTTGAAAAACTTCAGGAAAAACTGCGGGAAATGCAGGGTGATTCAGCCCTGATCAAGGAGGAGGTAACGGCTGATGATATCGCGGAGATTGTATCCAAATGGACAGGTATTCCGGTCAGCAAGATGCTGCAGGCAGAGCGCGAAAAACTTCTGAACCTGGAAAAGGATTTGCATAAAAGGATTATCGGACAGGACGAAGCCATAACTGCCGTTGCCGATGCAGTCCGCCGAAGCCGGGCCGGACTGCAGGATGCCAAAAAGCCAGTGGGCTCCTTCCTTTTCCTGGGAACCACCGGCGTCGGAAAAACGGAACTCGCAAAAGCACTCGCTGAATACCTGTTTAATGATGAGAATCTGATCACCCGAATCGATATGTCTGAATACCAGGAAAGCCATACCGTCTCGAGGCTTGTTGGCGCACCTCCGGGATATATCGGGTATGAAGAAGGGGGCCAGCTAACGGAAGCAATCCGCCGGAAACCCTACTCGGTGGTTCTGCTGGATGAAATTGAAAAAGCCCATCCCGACGTGTTCAATGTCCTGCTGCAGGTGCTTGATGATGGAAGGCTTACGGACAATAAGGGAAGGATTGTTAACTTTAAGAATACCATTATTATCATGACTTCCAATATGGGTTCACATATTATACAGGATAATATGGCAAAACTCAAGGACAGGAACAGGCAGGAAATCCTTGAAAAAACCAAAGAGGAGGTTTTTGAGCTTCTTAAGAAAAGCATTCCGCCGGAATTCCTGAACCGTATCGACGACGTCATTATGTTTACACCGCTGACAAAAAATGAGATTATGGAAATAGTCCGGTTGCAGTTTAACCGCATTGCCGTCATGCTCAGGGAAAATGACATTGAAGTTGCCATCAGCGAGGATGCCGTTCAGTGGATTGCGGATAAAGGGTATGACCCGCAATACGGAGCACGACCCATCAAAAGACTACTGGAAAAAAATATAGTGAGTGAATTGTCTAAAGCCATACTCGATGGCTCCGTAACAAAAGAAAGTTCGATCCTGATCGACTGTAAGAAGGATGCGCTGGTGTTTACAAACCAGGGAGAGAAGAAACAGCCTTCGGGGGTCAGTTGAAACTTTTAATGCAGTCTTCCAGGTTATTGTGGATTTCAAAAACATTATGCAACTGAAGTAACCTGAAAAGCTCCATCACTTCCGGTTCAATGTTGCAAAGTTTGAACTGTCCATGATTGTTATTGGCGGTTTTAAGAATGGAAAGAAAAACACCAAAACCTGAACTGTCAATAAACCGGATGCCCTTAAGATTCAGTATCAGCCTGGTGTCCGGTTTATTAAACAGGCTTTTCATGTCTTCCTTTACCGGTTCTGTTATCAAAGCGTTGAATCGGTCAATATTGTCAAATCTCACAATGATGACATTGTTTATTCTTTCCGTTTTAAGCATGGTGAATCGATTAAAAATAATTGTCTATCTTTTGTAAAACCTCTTTTAATTCCTGAACAGCCAGCTGTGTTTGATTTTTAAAGGAGTCAATGATGCCCTCATATTTTTCAATTTGTTTACCGTCCCGGGCAAGGTTCTCCAGGGTCTTCAGCTCAAGAGCCAGATCATTCATGCCCATGATGGAAATGGATGATTTGGCTTTATGGGCAAGCTTTCCGAGCAGTTCATATTCCTTTTTCTCTAAAAGTCTGTCCAGTTCACCGGAAAACTCCCCAACCTGCGAGATGAAAATGGTGATCATTTCACGGATCAGGTCCTTGTTCCCCCCCGACATCTCTTTGAGATAGGTCAGATCTGTTTTCATTGAATTGGGCTGGCTAAAATTTAATTTACAGGTAAAATAAGAAATTTCTATAAAAATAAACTAATTTTTTTATTTTTAATAATCGAATTACACCTGGTAACGTGTACACTGAAAAATAGATTTCCGCAATGAATAGATCACCTGTCTTCTATATGATTCTTTTCTGTTTCTTGTTGCATCCTTTCGCAGGGGCGCAGGAGGGTCAGAATCCCCTCCCTTCCGGCAACCGGAAGACCGCGGAGCAGGCATACAACCGAAGTGTTGAAAAAATAGTGCTCCGGGATTACAGTAAAGCGCTCGCTGAGCTTGACGATGCACTTAGAGCGGATCCCCTCTTTGCCGAAGCCTTTCTTTTGCGGTCGCGTGTGAAATTTCAGCTGGGGGATCTTTATAGTGCCATAACCGATGTGAACAGGGCGATCGAACTGAATTCATTCCTGGGGGAAGCCTATTATACAAGGGCGTTATATGCATTTGCCCTGGATACGGCAGGCGTGAAAGGCGATGACCTTGAAAAGGCCATCCAGCTGGGATATAATGATGCCTCTGCCTATTATTACAGGGGTCTTTATAAACTGATGAAAGGCCGTCCGGTTGAAGCCATTCCCGATTTCACTACGGCTATTGAAAAAAGACCAGACTATTCCAGAGCCTACAATGACCGTGGTACAGCCCGAATCGGCATAGAGGACATCCAGGGGGCGGTATACGATTTCAGGGTTGCAGTAAGCCTCGATCCGGGTTTTGCAATTGCCTATGCCAATATGGGAAATGCGAAAATGAAGATCGGTGATTACCAGGGAGCCCTGTCCGACTTTAACGAAGCCCTGAAGAAAGACACTTCACTGAGAGAGGTCTACAATTACCGGGGCGAGGCCGGCCTGATCACCGGTGATATTGACCTGGCCCGCAA
>JAGDMB010000213.1 GCA_017860375.1 Bacteroidota bacterium
TTTACTCGGCGATATTATTGAGTTACCGCCGGTGGAAAACGACACCTCGGTCAGAATTACCGTGTACGAATCCACTGCGATCGAGGGCATGACAGAGGAAGCTTTTCATGCCATTGAAAACAGGCCCAATCCTTTTTCTGAAACCACTGTAATTGGTTTTTTAATGGAGGAACCCGCTGAAGTGAATCTCAGTGTATTCAACAACCTGGGCAACCTTGTATACAGTGAAACGATGCAGGCGAAGCCCGGCAGAAACTTCTTCCGGTTTACCGGTGAAAGCCTCAGCCCCGGACATTATATCTATTCCATTGTCAATAAACAGAGTGTATATTCAGGGAAGATGATAAAAACGTCCTCAGAAATACACTGACAACTGACCGGTGATGTTCCTGGGAGCGCCAATATCTCCGGGCCTTCCGATATATTCCCTGTTGAACAGGTTTTTGGCAATAATGGAAATCTTTGCATGATCGGTGAGCCGGAAAGAGAGCCGGTGATCATACACCACAGTTCCTGTTTGATTCTGTTCGCGGTATTCGGGATAACCGGGCAGGATCATATTGCCCGTTACAGGATTGGTGAAGACCTCATCCACATTCTTCATGAAGCTGTTATAAATGAGGCAAAATCCGGTGGACAGCCTTTTCCACTCCAGCTCAAGATCGACTTTTGCGGAATGCTGGTACCGGTATTTCAGGATCTTATCCGGGGACGAACTGCCGGTATTTGAGGAATCATAATCCGGATTAACCGGATACAGGTATGTGTATCCTGCCAGCAGGGTAAGCGGCAAGCTGAAAACACTCCCTTCTCCGCCCAATTCGATTTCCACTCCCGTTATCCGGGCATTTTCCACATTCAGGGCTTTGAATCCCACATCATCGAGTGTCGGGATCAATACAGAATCGGGTTTATACACGTCAAATGCGAATTCAATCATGTCATGGTACCTCGACTGAAACAGGGAGACATCAAGAAAGCCGTTCATACTTTTCACCTTAATTCCCTGTTTGATCCCCAGCTCCATGCTCCATCCATATTCGGAATTCAAATCAGGGTTCGGGAAAATATGCACGGAACTCAGGCTCGTGGCCGTATATTTTTCCGCAATGGAGGGGAAGCGGTAACCTTGTCCGAAGGAAGCCCTTACGAAAGTATATTTTGCCATGTGATAATTCAATCCGGCACGTAAAACAGGTTTCGCGTACTCCTGGTAATCATCAAGCCGGTATACTTCAAATCGCAATCCAAGCGACACTGTAAGCCTTTTATACATTTCAGCGTCAAACTGCGAATAGGCAGAAGCGTTGAAGCTTGTATGGTTTCCATACAGCTGCGCTGTGATATCAGCATACGAGGCGGATGCACCCAGTGAAAGATCGACTGGTTTGCGGAAGCTTTTATGGTATTTGTATTCACCATAATACAGGGAAGATTCATTATTTTTATCCGCCGCTTCCTTAAATTCATTGATAATCCTGAAATATCTTGTTTTTAAGGTGTGCCGGCCTCCCTTTTCATTGAAATATTCAATAAAGGGATCAATATTCAGCCGGGATCCATTTAACTTAGGCGCTGCGGATACGTTCTGTCGGTATGCTCCCGAATCGGCATCCTGCCATAGAAAGAAGTCACTTTTGTCAACGATCATCCCGTTGGAATTAATCCCGTAAGAAAGGCCATTCACTTTTTTATTCCGGTATAAAAGATTCAGGTTGATCCGGTTCCTTCTTTCATATTCGAATTCGCGATAACCAGCGTCCTGGAATCCATGATAACTGCAAACCAGATCAAGATTGCCCGCTTTCCGTGAATGAAAAACGCTGGCTCCTGAAAACGCAGGGCGGTGGTCCCACCAGATCAATTCACTCCTTTCGGGATCCATATAGAAGCCGCTTAAAAAAGAAATTTTTGTAACCGGTTTGTTACCCGGATAGGCCGTGCGGACATTGATTATGCCGTTCAAGGCAGAGGATCCATATAGAACGGAAGACGCTCCTTTTATAATCTCCACCTGCGAGATATTCTCCACCGGAAGGTAATCCCATTTTACATCCCCGGCGTCGGGGGATAAAAGAGGCAGATCGTCAACCAGGACCAAAACCCTGCTGCCGGCGCCATAACTGTAACCACTGCCACCCCTGATCCGGGGCTGTCCGTCGAGCACATCGATACCCGGGGTCTGATTTATAACGGTTTCCAGCGTGCTGGTAATGTTGGTGGCAATCTTGTCTGCTTTAATGATGTCCATGGAAACAATGACATCGGATATCTTCTGTTCGTATTTACCGGCGCTTACCACCACTTCATCCAGCATCTGGATCTCAGTTTCCATGCCGACATTCAGGTAAGTCGTGTCATTCGGAGTCAGATCCACGACAAAGCGTTTTGGCTTATACCCCACATAATTAAAGTCGAGGATATGTTTACCCGGGGGTGCTTTTATTAGGAAAGCGCCGTCTGCATCTGAAATTTCCCCGCTTGTGGAATCAAGGACAATAGTGGCCCCAATCAGCGGCAGTTCCGAAGCCAGGTCTGTAATCTTTCCGCTGACCACCGCTTTTTGCTGGGCAAATGACAGGTAGGTCAGCAGGAGGTTAACCCAAAGGGTTGTCGCAAGACGCTTCATGGGCAATGGATCCGTATATTTTCCCGGATGAACAGCAGCTTGCTGTTCAGACAAATTAAATGTATAAATTATACGGCAATAAGAAAAGAACCTGCTTCAAATAATTTTGCGGGGACAGAAGGGTCAATCCCGGCAGGCCTTAGAAACCTGCCGGGCTTTTCAGGGTGGGCTAAATTTTTTCCATTATTATCTCTCTTGCCGCGTCAATGGCTGCATCTTTGATATAACCGACCAGTTCATCAATATTTTCAGTCAATGCCTCCCGCTCACCCCTGTCGAACATCCTGTTCGTTTCAGCATACCGGATAAAATGTGGGAACCATTGATCAAACAATGCCAGGAAATCATTGGCATCATAAGAATAGACATCTTCATCACCGGGAACGAAATCCAGCGCAAATTCGGCCAGATAAAGTCCCAGATCATTGATTCTGCTCTCGGTCAATTGGATTGCACTTTCGTTATTCATAGCTATTTCGCATTAAAGGATTTAATTTGGAATTGTGATCCACGATAATTGTACGAGAGAAGCCGCAAATGATACCGGGTTATATGACGATCCGATGAAGAGCGGTGACGAAACTAAAAAAACCATACACTGGTGTACGGTCCGCTCATCGACAGGTGCAGCGTAACGATTGCAAAACGGCACCTTCCCGTCCCAAAGTACGGATTCGCAAAAGAAAGTTCTTGTTATCCTTTTGAATTTTAGCGATATTTGATGCAATGACCTGGCAGGAGACCATGAAATGAAAAGAATTTTTATGCTTTTTCTGTTATCAGGCTGCAGCATTAACCATTGGGTAGACCGGGTAGAAATACCGTCAAACCAGGTATGGGAAGTGTACACTGAGCTGCATGTAATACAGGTTGACAGTTGCAGGCGCTATCAGTGGATTAAAGCCATTCCGTATGGTAAACCCTATCCGAAATATTCGTACCAGTGGAAAAATTATTACGATACCGTTCGTGTCGGTGATATCGTGCCCCTCACGGATTCACTCCGAAGCCATATTGAGTATGACCAGAACTGGAAAAGACACCAAACACACTAAAAAATCGGCTTTGATTTCCCGGTGTCGTGCTGAACGCACTATTTTACTACAAGAGGCTGGTGTAAGGATTTGGGGTTCAAAACCAAATGAGCGAGGCGGAAAATCACACATCGTTTGAAATTTATTACGGTCTGGTATTGAAATTCCGGGTTCTGTAAGTAATTTTATCATCCGAAAGCCATTATGCTGACATCGCTTTAAACAAAGACAATGGGATCGTCACGTGTATCTGCCTTCATTCAGGATTTTTCGTTGGAAAAAAAGATGCCTTTCCTGAGGGAAAACAGCAAACTTATTGCACAATTCATCCTTACCGCCTTGTTTATAGGCATGGGAATATGGTTTCTGAAACACGAAAAGGCTGAACTGGCTGAAGTAAAAACAACCCTTGCTCAGGCTCAGTGGACCTGGGTCATGCTGGGAATTGGCGTTACGGCTTTTTACCTGTTGCTGCAGGGTTTAATGTACCTGAGTGCTTTCCATTCCATCCGGTGCAAAGTCAACCTTATGGATATGGTTATCCTTTTCCTCAAACGTAACCTGATCAGTATTTTCCTGCCTGCAGGGGGTGTTTCATCACTCGCATTCTTCACTGGGCCGCTCGAAAAAAAAGGCGTCTCCCGGACACAAATTCATTATGCCTCATCACTGTATGGTTTTATAGGAATCCTCACGGTAATCGTGGTTGCCATTCCTGCGCTGATCTATGCATTTTATAAAGGAAACTCAAGAAGCAGCGATTGGATTGCGCTCGTTGCCGTATTGTTTATTGCCGTTTTGCTTTTCTACCTTTTTCGTTTGCTCATGCAAAAAGGTCGTTTTTACCAGTGGGTGCTGGGTCATTTTCCTTCCTTTGAAATGCTTATCGAAGATATCCTCCACAACAAGGTTCTTGCCGGGCGATTTCTGATAACGGTAATCCTGTCGCTGGTGATTGAGATTACGGGTATAGCCCATGTGTATATTGCGATGAAAGCGTTGCAGGTCAGCCCTTCTTTATTTGCTGCGGTGATGGGCTATATCATTTCCGTAATTTTCATGCTTGTATCCCCTTTTCTCCGGGGACTTGGTGCAATTGAAGTGTCGATGAGCATCATTCTTGTGCGCTTTGGTTTTTCCAACGTAGAAGCCATTTCGATAACCATGCTCTATCGCTTTTTTGAATTCTGGCTGCCCTTGTTATCAGGCGTGATCAGCTTTCTGACAGGCATTAATAAACTGCTCATGCGTATAATACCGGCCACCATGATTCTGTTCCTTGGGGTCATCAACATAATCTCGGTGCTCACACCGACCATAGCGGGTCGTGTGGAGCGCCTCCAGGAATATGTGATGCTGGATGTCATTCATGCTTCCAATTATTTTGTGCTGGCAGCAGGATTCTTCCTGCTGGTTACAGCCGCATTCATGCTCAAGGGACTTCGAACAACCTGGTGGCTGGC
>JAGDMB010000214.1 GCA_017860375.1 Bacteroidota bacterium
GCAATGGTGCTGACATGGCCGGGACCGATGTACCCGTCAATGCGGATACCTGCATCAATAAGCGCCATCATGGCCTGGGGCATGGTTTTATGTGAGCTGAGGAGATAAAAATTGGAGACTTTCTGCCTCCTGGCCTCAAGCAGGGCCACCGCACTGGATGGCGTGGTGGTTTCAAAGCCGATCCCGGGGAATACAATCCTTTTGTCCGGATTTTTTTTTGCGATTTCAAGTGCATCCAGGGTGGAGTAAACAATCCGGATATCCGCCCCTTCTGCCTTTTCACGTTCCAGGCTTGAAAATGAGCCCGGCACACGGATCAGATCACCGTATGTGGTAAGGATGACACCGGGAAGCCGGCACATGGCTATGGCCCTGTCGATAAAGGTGCGGCTTGTGACGCAAACCGGGCAGCCCGGGCCCGAAAGCAACTCGATGGTGTTGGGAAGCAGGGAAGGAATTCCGAAACGGTGAATGGCCATGGTATGTCCACCGCATACTTCCATGATCCTTACGGGTTTTTTAGAAAGCGTATGAATGTTTTCAGCAAGGGTCTTAATAAGATCACTATTGCGGAATTCGTTAATATACTTCACACTATGTTGAATGAATATTTAAAAGAAGTCCGAACAAGCCTGCCCCGAAACTTCGGGGGAACGCTGAATTCCGAACGCCGAAGATAAGAAAGCGAAAACATTATCTTCGTTATTCAAAATTCGGTATTCCTTGCTCGATATTCATAATAATCATGAATCGTTCGTAAGTCAATCTCCTCGATCCCCTTCCTCACCCGCCATATCCAGCTGCCTTATCAGTTCGATCGTTTCAAGCGCTTCTTCCTCACTCACTTTCTGAAGGGCAAAACCTGTATGAACCAGCACATAATCGCCCGGTTTAACATCATCCAACAGGTGCAGTGCGATATCCACAAGGGTGCCTCCCACGGAAACCTTTGCGGAAACTCCTTCCACCGAAACCACCTTTGCAGGAACACTTAAGCACATCGGATCGGATTTTTACTTTTTTGTTTTTTCTCTCTGTCGTGCAGCCACCATCAGCTGTCCAAGGGCAATACCCCCATCGTTGCAGGGAATTTTGCTGGCCAGATAGGGTTTCATTTCCTCACGGGAAAGCAGGGAAATAATTCCTTCGGCCAGGTATTTGTTCTGGAACGAACCGCCCGTCAGCACAACCTTGGTGATGCCGGTTTCGTGCCGCATTTTGCCAACAGTTTCAAAGATAGCCCAAATTATTGAATTATGAAACCGGGCAGAAATGACGGGTACAGGGGTCTTTTGCATCAAATCCTGCACGATCTGCCGGATGATGCTGTCGAAACACATGGGTTTCCCTTTATCAGCCTCATAGCGGTCGCTTATTCCATGGGCCAGGGCTGATTCCAGCCTCATGGGGCCTTCGGCATGAAAGGAAGCATGCGTGCAAAGGCCTGTGATGGCAGCCACTCCGTCAAAAAGCCTTCCGCAACCCGATGACAGGGGTGTATTGATCCGCTTTTCCAATGCTTCGGTGACCAGGGTGATCACCTTTTTATCAAGGTTGCGGACGAAAGGAAGGTCCAGATTAAGAAAATCCCGGCCATACGCTTTAAAAAGCAGGGACAATCCCGTTCTCCAGGTTTCCGCAGATACTTTGTCACCCCCCGGCAGTTGCATATAATCAAAATGGGCATACCGCCGGAAATCATCCAAACCGGCGATCATGAATTCACTGCCCCAGATGTTGCCGTCGGTTCCGTAGCCGGTACCGTCGAAACAAACACCGATCACGGACTCATCAAGGCCATATTCGGCCATGCAGGCAGCAATATGGGCATGATGATGCTGAACCCCAATGACCGCGACTCCCTGATCCTCGCCGTACCTTGTGGAAAGGTAATCGGGATGCATATCCACAGCCAGCAGGGAAGGATTCATCCGGTAAAGCTTCTGGAACCGCCCGATGGTCTCGGTATAAAATGCATAGGTCTCCGCGTTCTTCAGGTCGCCGATATGCTGGCTCAGAATGGCATGATTCCCTTTCCCGATGCAGAAGCAATTGGAAAGTTCAGCCCCTGTGGCAAGGATGCCGTCGACATCCATGGATACCCTTACCGGTGATGGCACATATCCTCTCGACCGGCGCGTCACCCGGTCTTTTCCTCCGATAACCCGGACCACGGAATCATCCGAACGGTTGAAAATATCACGGTTATAGGTAAGCACGGCATCCACTTCGGTTCGCAAGGTTCCGAGGGCGGCATCGTTATCAATTACGATGGGTTCCCCGGCAAAATTACCGCTGGTGAGCACAAGCGCATCCGTATCCAGTTTTTCAAACAAAAGATAGTGAAAAGGCATGTAGGGCAGAAAGGCACCCAGCGTATTCAGTCCGAGACACACTCCCCCGGGCATTTTCTTTTTGCTTTCAAGCAGGACGATGGGCCTGATCCATGATTCCAGGGCGGCAGTTTCCTCTTCTGACACCCGTGCATATTCCCTCGCCGATGGCAGGTCGCGGAACATTACCGCAAATGGTTTGCCTTCGCGCTTTTTGACAGCCCGTAACCGGGTGACAGCATGGTGGTTGTGTGCGTCACACATGAGGTGAAAGCCGCCCAGTCCTTTCACGGCAATAATTTTTCCTTCTCCGATGAACGATACGACAGCAGACAGGATGGCTGCAAAATCTTCTTCCTTCCGGCCGCCGGCGTGGAGGGTGTATTGTGGCCCGCACGCATTGCAGGCTATGGGCTGTGCATGAAACCTGCGGTCGGACATGGTATCGTATTCCGTGCGGCACGTCCTGCACATGCTGAAATTGCTCATGGTTGTCTTGTTGCGGTCATACGGGAAATCGCGGATAATGGAAAACCGCGGACCGCAGTTGGTGCAATTAATGAAAGGGTAATCAAGCCGGCAGGGCTGTTTCTTCAGATCGTCGAGACAGTCGGGGCACACGGCAATATCGGGACTTATCTCAGAGGTATCGTCCGAAAGATCCTGGCTGTCAAGGATACGAAAATCGTGCAGGTTCTCGGGAAAGTCATTGTCGACCGTGATCTCATCAATCTGGGCTGCCACCGGGGCATGATTCCTGAGATCTTCCACAAAAAAAGGCAGACGGTCTGCTTCTCCTTCGATCTTTATCATAACCGCATCATTCCGGTTCATGATCCATCCGTTTATCCGGTGATGTGTTGCCAGCCGGTAGACAAACGGACGGAAACCAACCCCCTGCACCCGTCCCTGCACCCTTATCAACAAAGCGATCGTCTCATTCATTGTATCGTCCTTAGACCCTTGCAAATTGAATAAATTCCTTTAAATTTATCCATGACTAAAATAGGAAATTTACCGGATACTGTGCAAAAGAAGCTTCCGCCGCGGAGTGTTGAACGGCTCAGTAAATACCGACGCCTTTTAAGCCGGCTTGATCAAAGCAGCGGGAGGTTTATCTTTTCGCATGAGCTTGCCCGGCTCCTGAACCTTACTCCCGTGCAGGTGCGTCGTGACCTGATGCTGATCGGCCTTGCCGGGAGCCGCCGGAAGGGATACGACATCCGTGCATTGATTGATCTCATTGGCAATACCATTGACAAAAAGGAAGGCCACAATGTCGCCATCGTGGGCTTGGGAAATCTTGGCAGGGCCATTGCCGCATTCCTGAGAAAATCAAAAAGCAGACTCAATATCCTGGCGGCTTTTGATGTGGATTCCGGCAAGATAAACAGAGAAATAGCGGGTGTCGCCTGTTATGATAATCAGCGGATCCCCGAGATTGTCGGAAAGCTTAATATCAGCATTGCCATCCTCACGGTTCCACCGGATGTGGCTCCTGATATTGCAGCTTTGCTTACCCGCAGCGGTATTAAGGGAATTCTGAATTTTACTTCGGTGCCCCTGGATATCCCGGATAGTGTGTACCTCAAAGATTATGATATCATAACCTCTTTGGAAGAGATCGGTTTTTTCATTAATAATTAGGTGGATATGAAGAAAGTACAGATGATCCTTGTTGTGGGAATGGTTTTTTGCCTGCCGGCCTTCCCGCAGAACCTGGCGGTTTTCAGTGATAATATGGATTATTTTTATGTCTTTGACGCAGGGCAGATCACCCAGCTGGAATACCAGAAGGTGAAGAATTTCAGCGTGGGAGGCAACTGCATTTTATACAAGGATAGCCGGAGCCGCCTGAAAATGTACTATAACGGAGAGGTAACCGAACTGGCAGTGAATGAAATAAATGATTTTATTGCGCTGGATTACCTGGCGGTTTATGCCTATGCCGGGATCATCCATATTATTGAGAACGGAAGGGCAAAAACGATCAATACCCATTCCCTGAACTATGTGGCAGAGGACAGCGTGGTAGCCTTTTATGATGATATTCAAAGTTACCTGGCGGCCTATTACCGTGGAAGGATTTACCACCTTGAAGACGGCCTTATTGATTACAAGCCTTCCTCTTTCCGTTGCGGGGATAATATTATTGCTTACGTATCAGCGCGGACAAGTGATTTAATGGTTTTTTACCAGGGAGGCAGTTACAAGCTTGAACCCTTTGTGAGCGAGGGATCATACAAGGCAGGGAAGGATATTGTAGCCTATATGAATGCGGCAGACCAGAAATTCAAGGTTTTTTACCGGGGTGAAACCTTTGTCATTGAAGATTTTCCACCCATATCCTATAAAACAGGTGACGGTATTGTAGCGTATGTGGATAATACCGGACGGTTTAAACTGTTCTGCAACGGTGAGGTCATTGATATTTCCAGTTCTGAACCGGGTTTTTATGACGTGCAGAACCGGATCGTGGTGTATGAAGAGCAGGGTTATTTCAAAACATGGTATAAAGATCAGCTGTACAATATAGAGAATTATATTCCGACGAAGTGGAAAGCACAGTGGAATACGATTGTGTATATCGATCAAAACCGGAATATCAGGGTATTCCGCGACGGGGAGAATAAGGTGCTGACCTATGATATTGTGGAAGACATCGCTTTATACAGGGACGTGATCGTAACCGACAAAGGGCTGAACAACCATAATGTATATTACAACGGGAAGAAATATTAGAAAAAAAGAGCGGAGCCCCGATCCAATCCCGGGGGATTG
>JAGDMB010000028.1 GCA_017860375.1 Bacteroidota bacterium
TATTTTTTGGCCAGACACGGCATGATGGATACCACCACCAGGTCCTCTCGTTTTACGCCGATCTTGTCGGCAAAATAGGTTTTGGCTATCGATCCGAACATCTGTTGCGGTGATCTTGCGGTCGAAGGAATATCAAGCATATCTGTAAACTGCGATTCAAAGAAGTTGACCCAGCCGGGACAACACGATGTGAGGATGGGCAGTTTGACAGACCTGTCCCCTTTCAGGTGCCGTGAAATGCGATCGAGAAGTTCGGCCCCTTCTTCAAGAATGGTAAGGTCGGCAGCGAAGTCAGTGTCGAATATATATTTGAATCCCATGCGGCGCAGGGCAGCCGTCATTTTTCCCGTTACAAGCGTGCCGGCCTCAAGGTCGAACATTTCCCCCAGGGCCGCTCTTACAGCCGGCGCGGTCTGAACAATAACCGTCTTGGCAGGATTGGCAAGGTCACGGATCAGCCGGTTGGTGTTATCCACCTCGGTGAGGGCACCGGTCGGGCAAACCGCAACGCATTGTCCGCAATAGGTACAGGTCGAATCTTCAAGGTCCATTTCAAAGGCAGGTGCAACCACCGACATAAATCCCCTGTTGATGGCCGATAAAGCACCCACCGTCTGAAAATCGTTGCACATGGTTTCACACCTCCGGCACATGATGCATTTATTAATGTCACGCACGATGGCAGGGGAGAAATCCATGCGGTAAGTAGACATTTCCGCGATATCCTGGTTATGGATTTCACGGATTCCCATTTTAATGGCCATGTTCTGCAGATCGCAATTTCCTGATTTCGGACAGGTAAGGCAATCCTTCGGGTGATCGGAAAGGATCAGTTCCACAACGGTTTTGCGCGCATTCAGCACCCGTATGGAGTGCGTGTTTATCACCATGCCCTGCGTCACTTCCGTTGCACAGGAAGGCGCCAGGTTCCTTCTTCCCTGCACTTCCACCACGCAAACCCGGCATCCACCGGGTTTGTGCTCGATATTCAGATCTCCCAGATCCATGTAGCACAGGGTTGGTATTTCAATGCCAACAGTATGAGCGGCTTTGAGGATTGAAGTACCCTTTGGAACTTCTACTTTTTTCTGATCTATTGTGAGTATTACGGTTTCCATCATTGGTATTGTTAATTGACAATTACTGCGTTAAACTTACATCTGTCCATACACGCGCCACACTTGATGCACAAACTTTTATCGATGGTATGGATTTCCTTTCTTTCGCCCGTGATGGCTCCAACCGGACATGCCCTTGCACAGGCCGTGCATCCCACGCAATTTTCAGCCACGATTTCATAAACCATGAGGGCTTTGCAAACTCCAGAGGGGCATTTTTTATCCACTACGTGTGCATCATATTCCTGCGGAAAATTACGGATCATGGCAAGAACAGGATTGGGGGAACTTTGTCCCAGACCGCAAAGCGAGGTGTCCTTGATCACATTTCCCAGGTTTACCAGTCTTTCAATGTCTTCACGGTTTCCGTTTCCCTTGGTGATCTTTTCGAGCAGCTCGAACAACCGTTTATTTCCGATCCGGCAGGGGGTGCATTTGCCGCATGATTCATCCACGGTGAACTCGAGGAAAAACTTGGCCATATCCACCATGCAGTCGTCTTCATCCATCACGACCATGCCTCCCGATCCCATCATCGATCCCGCTGCGATAAGATTATCGTAATCGATGGGGATATCCAGATGCTGTTCGGTCAGACATCCTCCCGAAGGTCCTCCGGTCTGTACCGCTTTGAATTTCTTTCCGCCTTTTATTCCGCCGCCTATTTCAAATATGACCTCACGAAGGGTAATTCCCATCGGAACTTCCACCAGACCGACGTTGTTCACTTTTCCGGCCAGTGCAAATACCTTGGTGCCCTTTGATTTTTCAGTGCCTATGCTGCTGAACCATTCATGTCCTTTCAGGATTATTGAGGAGATATTGGCAAATGTCTCTACGTTGTTTACCGTTGTCGGCTTGCCCAGGTAACCTTCAACAGAAGGGAAGGGTGGTTTCATGGTCGGTTCACCTCTTTTGCCTTCCATCGAATGAATAAGGGCCGTTTCCTCACCGCAAACAAAAGCACCTGCGCCGTATTTCAGTTCTATGTCAAAACTGAATTCGGTTCCGAAGATGTTCTTGCCCAGTAATCCATATTCACGGGCCTGTTTGATGCCTGTTTTCAGTCGTTCGATCGCCAGCGGGTATTCAGCCCTGATATAGACCAATCCCTGAGTGGCCCCGGTGCAATATCCGCAAACGACCATGCCTTCAATAACCGAATGCGGATCGCCTTCCAGTACAGAACGGTCCATAAAGGCACCCGGGTCGCCTTCATCGGCATTGCAAACGACGTATTTCTGATCCGCTTTGCTGGCAGCGGTAAGTTCCCATTTCATGCCGGTCGGAAATCCTCCGCCACCCCGTCCGCGTAATCCCGATTTTTTAATGATATCAATGGTTTGCTGAGGGTCCATTTCCGTCAATACCCTGCCAAGCGCTTCATATCCCTGCCGTGCAATATATTCATCAATACTTTCCGGATTGATCGCACCGCAATTCCGCAAGGCGATCCTCACCTGCTTTTTATATACCTTCATCCCTTCGGGATCAGTGATGATCTTGTCTGTTTTGGGATCTTTATAGAGCAGGCGCTGAACTTTTTTGCCCCTCACCACATGTTCTTCCACAATTTCCCTGGCATCCTCTGGTTTTACCTTCGTATAGAAGGTGTTATCAGGAAGTACCTTGACAATGGGTCCTTTCTCACAAAAACCGAAGCAACCGGTGATCACCACCTGCGCAACATCGCTCAATCCCTGGTTCTTTACCTCGGTTTTCAGGTTTTCAGCGAGCGCGTGGCCTGCCTGTGACTTGCATGTAGTGCCGCCACACACCAGCAAATAAATTTTATATTCCGACATACTGAATATTTTATTTTATTCATCAATTTTTTGATAATTCACCGGAATTATGCCTTCCAGCAGGATCCCGTTCTTGATATATTTTTCAATGATCTCGTCTGCCTTTCGATTGTCAACATATCCGAAGACAACGGGTTCCTTGCCCGGAACCGTCACTTCAACCGTGGGTTCGGCATAGCAATATCCCATGCACCCGGTTTGGATCACTGTGGCATCAATATTCCTTTTCTCCAGTTCATCCACAAGATAATTCAGGATTTCCCGCGATCCGGATGCTATGCTGCACGTGGCCATCGATATCTTAACCTGCACAAGATCTTCGTGCTGCCCGCCTTTGTCCCCGAGATTGCTTTTTGACTTCAGCTGATCTTTCAGTTTTCTGAGATCGGCCAGGTTTTTAATTTTTGCCATATAGTATTGTTTATACAGATCTGTTATTTTTCTGTTACAAAAATAACACAAATATTGTTATTAAAATAACAGAAAGCTCCAAAAGTGCCTAATATAAAATGATTCTAAATAAAAATACTTCACCAGTAAAACAGGGTTCCATCCGTTTTTCGGTTTACGGGAAGGCAGGCTGCTGAGTATGGGTATTTCTGAGCGGCCTCCTCGTCGATATCAGCGCCAATGCCGGGTGTGTCATCGATAACCATATATCCTTTTTCAAAGCGATAATTTGTCCTGAACACTTCCTGCACGAGATCCGGATAGGGCATGTACTCCTGCAGACCAAAATTGTGGATGGCCGTATCAAAATGAAGGGCTGCTGCCATGTTCACCGGTGACAGGTCGGTGGCGCCGTGAAATCCTGTTTGTATGTGATACACCGATGCCATGGCCGCTACCTTTAAAAGATGGGTGATTCCCCCTCCGTGAACGAGGGGCATCCGGATATAATCGATCAGTTGTTCGGTGATCAGCGTAGTATAATCGTAGACCGAGTTGAACACCTCGCCGATGGCAATGGGTATCACGGAATGTTTTCTGATCAGGCGCAGGCCTTCCTGCAGTTCTGCTGATACCGGGTCTTCAAGCCAGAAAAGGTGATAGGGTTCCAGCTCTTTTGCAAGCCGGGCCGCTTCAACAGGCGTGCACCGGTGATGAACGTCATGAAGCAGATGGATCTCTTCACCGAATGCTTTTCTTACCTCGGCAAACAAACCGGGAATAAAGTTTAGGTATTTAGCGGTGTCCCAGCTGTATTCCCGCGGAATACCGCGTTGCGCCGGTTCATAGGGTTTGTTTCCCTCCGTCACCCCGTATGTGTGGTCTATGCCGGGAATACCCGACTGGATCCGTATGGCGCAGTATCCCCTTTCTTTTTCCTGTCCGACTTTCTCAATGGTTTCCATAAGATGTTTGCCGTACGCATGCGTATACACCATGACACGGTCACGGCTTTTCCCGCCAAGAAGGTTATAAAGCGGGGTATTCAGGGCTTTCGCCTTGATATCCCAGAGGGCCATATCGATCGCAGCGATCGCGGTCATGGTTATGGCTCCGCGCTTCCAGTACACCCCGCTGTAAAAGTAATGCCATATATCTTCGGTATTACCCGGATCCCTGCCCAGAAGCGCAGGGATGCAGTATTCCTCAAGATAGGTAACCACGGCTTTTTCCCTGCCGTTAAGGGTAGCATCTCCGAGTCCGTAAATACCCTGATCGGTGAAAATCTTCAGGGTGACGAAATTTCGTCCCGGACTGCATACAATGACTCTTGCTTCCGTAATTTTCATTTTTTCCATGGTTAGGGTTAGAATCCAGCGAGATTTCCCCCGTCTACAGGCAATACTGCTCCTGTAATGTAAGATGCGGCATCGGATACCAAAAACAGCGCAGCATTTGCCACGTCTTCGGGCAATCCCAATTTTCTCATTGGGGTGCGTGCAAGCACTCTTTGTTTTCGTTCAGGGTCGCCGTTCATAGCAGAGGCCGACATTTCGGTTTCAATGAATCCCGGTGCCAGGCAGTTGACCCTGATTCCGGAGGGCGACAATTCCACTGCCATGGCCCTCGTTATTCCTTCAATTCCCGCCTTTGCAGCCGTGTAGGCAATCACACCCGGCATGCCATAATGGGCGGCCATGGAACTAATAAGCAGAATGCTTCCTCCTTTTTGTTTCCGCATGATACCTGACACCTCCCGGGAAAGAACAAACACCGAAGTGAGGTTGATCAGCATGATCTGCTGAAATTCATCATTGGAAACTTTTTCCATGGGTTTCTTCAGGTGAATACCTGCGCTGTTCACCAGTATATCAATATGACCGTATTTTTGCCCTATTTTCCGGACAAGCGGAGAAATACCATCGATCCGGGCAAGATCAAATACCATCGGACAGGCCAGTGGGTTCATCAAGGCCGCTGCGTCCTCAAGCCTTTTTCTGTCACGGCCGACCAGGATACAGAAAATTCCATTCTCCGTAAATCTGCGGGCAATCGCTTTGCCAATACCTGAGGATCCGCCGGTGACGACCGCGATCTTTTGTGCACTTTCCATATTCAATATTTTGTGTTTCCGACACCCTGACAGGGTCCCCCCTTCCCCCCCCCGACACCCTGTCAGGGTGTCGAAAAGTTGGGGGGGGGACCCTGTCAGGGTGTCGGGATGTTTTTGTAATATTCAAGGGAATGGGCCGGTTTTTCAAGTCCTTCCGGGATCGGCCGCCGGGAAAAAGTCTGGAAATATAGAACACAGGCGTCACGCCACCAGATGGCCTCTTTCACCTGTATGGAGAGCATGGCCTTCACATGTTCAAACCGCTCCCGGTCGATCATGCCTTCCATGGATTTCCACGTCTGTTGCATTTTTTTCACCGAATCGACTCCGTCGTAATAGCGATAGCATAGTTCTTCCCAGAGCGTTCTGCCCGACGTCATCCTGTAGTCCCATGGCACGTGGTGAAACCAAAGCAACAGGGATTCCGGGCAGAAACCAGGATTTTCCAACTGATGTTCCACTTCGGGAAAGTACTGGCTAAGGGCATTGCTGCCGGTGGCCGTGCGGTCAAAACCGATACCTGCCGTATCTGCCCGGTGATAGTACACCGAGGTCCAGTCGGGTCTGCCTTCGCTGACCCAGGGTCCCGGACCGTGATGATGGTCCCGAGCCATGATGTGATGGAGTCCGAGAGGCGTCATATACTGTACGGCATATTCGCGAGAATCCATCATCATCTGTTTTACCGGTATAATAAAGGCTTCATTATCGGTAAAAGTCATCCTGAGCCATTCTTCGGCAATGGAATCCGCAGATAAGGTCAGATCCCATGCGAGCCGGCCAAAAGCATACCAGTTCGATTGTGCAAACGGGTGGCCGCACCAGTTACGGTCAGTGCCAGTATTGGCAACACCCGCCATTCCGGTGATGCCATGTTTCTCCAGCGTACCATCAATGATGGAGGCAACCTCCGACCCTTTGCCTTTCGCATAGGTATCCGCCTGCAGGCATTCCTTAAACAAAGGTGCGAGGTACACCAGATGGGTGCCCTGCCCAAGGTATTCCTGTGTCAGCTGGAATTCCATCATAAGCGGTGTCCCGGGCATAGATCCGAAGAGCGGATGGAATGGTTCACGGGGCTGAAAATCGACCGGTCCGTTCTTCACCTGCAAAAAAACATTCGCCGAAAAATGGCCGTCCAGGGGTTTAAATTCATTGTAGGCCTGTTTGGCCCTGTCTTCCGGCACATTGCTGTCGTACACAAAGGCGCGCCACATCACAATGCCCCCGTGAGGGGCAAGCACACGTGCAAGCATATTGGCTCCATCGGCATGCGAGCGGCCATAGTTCTGCGGTCCGGGCTGGCCTTCGGAATTGGCTTTGACCAGAAAACCACCGAAATCGGGAATAAGCCGGTAAATCTCGTCCGCTTTTTTCTGCCACCATTCGATAACCAGCGGATCTAGCGGATCGGCTGTCGGCAGTCCTCCTGTCTCAACCGGCGCACTGAAACGGGCCGTGAGGTATACCTTAATCCCGTATGGCCGGAATACATCTGCCAGGGCTGCTGTTTTTTCAAGGTACTGAGGTGTAAGGACAAGGGCGTTGGCATTTACGTTGGTAAGAACGGTTCCGTTGATACCGACGGACGCATTGGCCCTGGCATAATCCTTGATCCGGGGTGAAACATAATCCGGTAAAAGGGGCCAGTCCCAGAGTGAGAATCCGGCATATCCCCGTTCCACCGTCCTGTTGAGGTTATCCCAGTGATTCAATAGCCGGAATTGAGTGGAGGGAATACATACCCGGTCAAGGTTTCCGATTTGCTGACCGGTTTGCAGCAACCGCAGAAAATGAAAGGTTCCGTAAAGCAAACCTATATCTGTATTGGCGGCAATAACAATACAATGCATGTCGGAAATCACACACGACTTAAGGATGAAACCTTCCGGTCCTGTTTTTTTCAGCAGGTCCTTTACCGGCAGGGCCGCAATCCGCTCAGAGCTGACCGGCGTACCGATCAGCAGCGTGCCTTCCGTCAGCGTTTTGGACTCAAAGGGTATCTCCTTCCCAAGCATGCCCGACAAGCCATTTTGAAGTTCTTCCCTCACGGCATCCAGGGCGCCGGAATGCCCTTCGACCATGACCTGTTTCAAGGCTGAATTGTATTTCCGAAGCATACCGGTATCACAAACGACATCATAACGCAGCCAGAGCCGGTAACCGTCTTCTCCCGAGAGGAGAAGGCAGGAAAGAAGGGCAAGAATTACGGTAATAATGCGAAAAGGAACAGGAGTTTTCATACTATTGCCAGAATTAAGCATGGACTTAACCTGTACAACAAAAATAAGAAATTCAGATAATCGGACCGGTATTTCAATGCGTAATCCGCATTTTTAATAATTTTATCCTGCTGTTTAAACCACAAAATATCGCATGATCCCGCAAATGAGTGTTCCGTGGAAAAAAATGCTTTGTCGTTGCTTGCTTATTTCCGGGTTTGTCGTTGGCATACCCTTGAAAACAGAGGGTCAGCAGGCAATGGAACCCTCCAACATTCGTTTTGGCGTCATCTCATCGCAGCAGGGATTATCACAATCTTCCGTTTTCAGCCTTGCACAGGATCAGCAGGGATTTTTATGGATCGGTACCCGTGACGGATTAAACCGGTTTGACGGTTATGATTTTGTAACGTACAAAATCGATCCGCAGGATACCGGGAGCCTCAGCAATAATGAGATTACGGTCATCCATGCGGACCGGCACGGAGATATTTGGATCGGAACCCGGGGCGGGGGATTGAATAAGTACATCCCGAGCATGAATCGTTTTGTGCGGTTTTCTCACCTTACCAGTGAGAAAATTGTCAGGGACATTTATGAATCACCCGATGGTGACCTTTGGGTAGGATCGTCAGACGGGCTGTTAAAGGGAAATATTTCCGACAGAACAAAACCCGCTCAGTTTGTCAATGTCTCTGCAAAGGCCATTTATCTTGATACCCGGGGCCAGTTGCTGTCGCATCAGAAAACCATTGTATCGGTGGTATCCATCAATCAGATCTCACCCGACACCCTGCTTATTGGCACAGAGCTCGGCATGTTTCTTTATCTGCCGCGAAACAACCAGTTTGTCCGTTTTGATGTGGGCGATGCCAATGAATTCATTGTCACTTCCATCCTTATCACACCCGAAAAAAACATCTGGATCGGATCTTTCAACGGCCTCATAAAGGTCAGCAGAAGCAATCCGGAAAACGGCCGGTATTCCCTTACTTCCTACAGCACCCGCGGGCAGGGCCGATACCATCTATACAGCAACCGCATTGAATCGCTGGTTCAGGATCCGTATGGATATATCTGGGCGGGGACAAGAGGCGGCGGGCTCGTGCGTATCGACAGAAACGATGCCCTGGTGTGTTACATGAACAACGAAAACGATATCAACAGCATCCGTGATAATATTGTCAATTCGCTGCTTATTGATAATGCCGGCGTGCTTTGGATCGGCACGGAAAGCCAGGGCTGCAACACACTGGATCTCTTCAGCAAGAAATTCATGCATATCCGGAGCATTCCCAACAACCCGAACAGCCTGAGTGATGCGCTGGTAACGGCCATTGCCGGCAAAGGAGGAAAAACGGTCTGGGTAGGAAGCGCCGTAAAGGGACTTGACAAACTTACCTTCGATGAGCACGGCGACTTCACCATTGAACACATACGTACCATGCCGGTGGTCAATACAGGTGAAATTACCAGTGAAGTGATCTCGTTGCTGCCTGACCGCGATGGTGAATTGTGGATAGGCAACGCCACCGAAAACCTGATCCGGTATTCGGAACGCCGCGGTTTCATGAGTTACTTCACGGCCGGTTTTGTGTTTTCTCTCCTCGAAGACCATGAAGGCAGAATATGGTACGGAACCTGGGGCCAGGGCCTTGGCTGGTTTGATAAGAAAACAAATACCCTCAACCGTATCGAGAATGCTCCCGAGGATACACGATCCCTCAGCAGCGATAAGATCATTGCCCTTTACGAGGACAACCGGAAAAATCTCTGGGTGGGAACCAAAGGTGGAGGTGTCAATGTGATCCCCTTGCATATGATAAGCGCGGGCAACAGCGATTTTGTAACCTACCGGCACAGCCTGAAGGATAATAAAAGCTTGAGTCACAATGATGTATACTGTATCCTGCAGGATCATCTGCAGCAGATATGGATTGGCACCGGCAGTGGTCTGAATAAGGTGGAGTGGGATACGCAGCAATCGCTTACCGACGCACTTCTGAAAGGTGAAATTACCTTTACCAGTTATCTTGAAAAAGATGGCCTTTCAAACGGAGTTGTTTACGGGATCCTTGAAGACCGGAAGGGGAATCTCTGGCTGAGCACAAATAACGGGCTCTCGATGTTTGATCCGGCCGGGAAGAAATTCATCAATTACAATGTGAACGATGGCCTGCAGGCCAACGAATTTTATGCCAATGCTTACTACAAGGATGAAACGGGACGTATGTTTTTTGGAGGGGTAAACGGACTTACCCTGTTTGATCCCGACAGTATTATTCAGAAACCGCTCAATACAAAGGTGGTAATCACGGGACTCAAGATCTTTAACAAAATATTGCAACCGGGCGAAAGCATAAAGAACAGGGTGATCCTGAAAGATGCTATCTATAACACCGACAAAATAGACCTGTCCTACCAGGACAAGGAAATCACCCTTGAGTTCTCAGCCCTTCATTATGCAAATCCGCAGAGGATACGATACCAATACCGCCTGCTGGGATTTAATGAGGAATGGCAGCATACGGAAGGCAATACCCGTACCGTCACCTATACCAACCTTGATGACGGAAATTATACGTTTCAGGTAAGGGCGACCAATGATTACGGGATAACCACCGGCCCGGTGACGGAACTTAAAATATCCATGCTGCCACCTTACTGGCGGAAACCCTGGTTTTTCCTGCTCTATATATTCGTCATAGTGGCGGGATTGATTGTTTTCAGAAAGTATTCCCTCATTGCCGTTACAGAAAAAAACAAGCTGCTGATTGAAAGGCTCGAACATAAAAAGCTCATTGAAATGACAGAAGCCAAAATGCGGTTTCTGACCAATATTTCCCATGAGATACGCACTCCGCTCACCCTCATTAGCGATCCGCTGGATGTTTTATTGACAGAAGGCACCGTGGATAACGAATCAAAAAAAAGCCTGAAACTCATTTCAAAAAATGTTCACCGCCTGCTGGGTCTGGCCAATCAATTGCTCCAGTTGCGGAAAATTGACCTGGGAATTCTTCAGCCTAAAGTGTCGGAGGTTAACCTGATCTCCTTCCTGAAGGATGTGCTCGTTTATTTTGAACAACATGCCACCCGCCGCAATATTCACCTTACCTTTCATACGGATGCACAGGAGATCCTTATGAAGTTCGACCCTGAGCTGATGACCACTGTTTTTTATAACCTGCTTGCGAATTCGTTCAAATATACCGCTGATGACGGCACGATAAGCATGAGGATTTACAGGCATGAAGGTCCTCTGCAGAAGAGAATTGCCAGCGGAATTAAAAGATGGTTGAGAAGAAAGCAAGGTACGGAAGCCTATATAGCGGTTGAAATTTCAGATACCGGCCGCGGTATTCCGGAGAATGAACTGAATAATATATTCCGAAGGTTTTACCAGGTCAATGATCCCGGCACAAATCACAGTTCCGGATCGGGTATCGGACTATCGCTGGTGAAGGAATACATTGATGTGCACAAGGGACATGTTGAAGTGAACAGCAATCCGAAGGGAAGCAAATTCATCGTGTATCTGCCGGTGGAGAGCGGAGTGGCATCCGGCATCCCGAAAGCTTCAAAAAGGGACAATCCGGCGGACACCAGTTCAAAAGCCCGTTTTATCGAAGCCTTTTCCGATGATGAATCAAATCCCGAAAGGACACAGACAGAAAAGCCGGAAGGCGGTGAATCATCCCGTATTCTGATCATTGAGGACGATCATGAACTGGCGGATTATCTGGTGGATTATTTCAGCCGGAAATATACGGTCGGAATTGCCTACAACGGGAAAAAGGGCTTAAAAATGGCCAGGGATGAAATGCCGGAACTGATCATCTCCGACGTCATGCTTCCCGAAATGAGCGGACTGCAGTTGTGCGACGCCCTGAAAGCCAGTCCGGATACAGGCCATATCCCCGTCATTCTGATCACGGCTCAGGCCACAGAGGAAAACATCAACGAAGGATACAAGCACGGAGCCGATCTGTATATCACAAAACCCTTCAGCATTAAGGTGCTGGATGCGCAGATAAAAATGCTGATCGAATCACGCAGTATCCTCCGCAACCGATACAGCAAGCAGATATTGCTTAAGCCGGCGGACGTTACCATTACCCCGGCGGACGAAAAATTTCTGAAACAATTGCTTCAGGTGACCGAAATAAACCTTGCCAAATCTGAATTTGATGTCACCGGTCTGGTAGAAGCCATGCATATGAGCCATACCACTATACTCCGCAAGGTAAAAGCACTCACCGGTGTCTCGCTGGTCGAGTTTATCAAAAACCACCGGATTAAGAAAGCCGCCCTCATCCTTCAGAAAGAAAAGCTTTCCATTTCCGAAGTCAGTTATATGGTTGGATTCGCGGATCCCAAATATTTTACAAAATGTTTTGTGAAGGAATTCGGTATGACCCCTACGGAATATATCGCGGAATTCCATACCGGCCGGAAACAGGAAAAACAGACACCAGGAGCGGAAAGATAAAATTTCAAATCTTTCGATACAATCTGTGTACTTGGTTCTTGATTCTTTTCTCCATTCAAACGGGATTTTGTATATTTGATTAGAATAAACAAATCTTTTAACAACCTTATAACCATGCAAAACAAACCGCGTCGTGATTTTCTGAAAAAAGGCCTGCTGGGGATTTCAGGGGCTGCCCTGATACCCGGGATGCTGAAGGCTTCGGATTATTCAAATCCATTGGTACCCTTTAGTCCTGGATTACCAAACCGTATGCTTGGCCGGACAGGCATAAAAAGCCCACTGATCAGCATGGGTTCGGGAGGTTCCACAAGTCCGAATTTTGTCAGGGCCGCCTATGATGCAGGTATTAAACTTTTCTTCTCCGCTACCTATTATGGTGAAGGCAAAAACGAGCAAATTGTGGGAGAAGGGCTTACAGGCCTGCCCCGTGACTCTTTCATTCTCAGCACGGCGGCCCCCATGGATGGCTTTGACGGCAGGACCGGGGTGTTTACCAAAGAATTCAATCCGGAGGAATACCTGAAGAAAGTGGATGGAAGCCTCCAGCGTTTCAAGCTTGATTATGTGGATATTTTCATGGTGCCGTATATCTGCAAACCCGAACATGTGGTGTATGAACCCCTGGTGAACGCATTGTTGAAACTTAAGGAACAGGGAAAAACCCGGTTCCTGGGGGTGGCAACCCATGATATGTGCCAGGATGCTTTGATAGCAGCAGCAGATGCAAAAATTTTCGATGTTTTCATGATTGCTTACAATTATAAATTACAGGAAAAGGAAGGCCTGGATAAAGCGATCAAATATGCCACGGATGCCGGCATGGGCATCATTGCCATGAAAACTACCGCCGGAGCCTTCCGGGATAAGAACAGGACCAGTCCGTTGAATACCGATGCCGCCCTCAAATGGGTGCTGCAAAATGAAAATATTTCCACCATCGTTTCGGGTATGTCGACCATTGAAGAGATGCAGAAAAACCTGAGCATGATCCAAAACCTGAAGATGTCCGAACAGGAGTTAAAAGATCTCAACCTGGCCGGCCTGAACCCGGAACCCGGCCTTTATTGCCATCAGTGCAAAAAATGCATCCCCCAGTGCAGGCAAAACCTCGATATTCCCACCCTTATGCGCAGCTATATGTATGCATACGGATACAGGGATCTTGAACATGCACAGCATACTCTTTTTGAATCCGGTCTCGAAGGCAGACCATGCGATGCTTGTGATGTCTGCAAGGTGAAATGCACGGCAGGTTTTGATATTAAAGACCGCGTTCAGGATATTGCCAGGCTCAGGGAAGTGCCGGGGGATTTTCTGAGAGTTTAACTTTGATTTCTATGAAACGAGACGTAATTTGTTATTTACCTGTTGTTATTACCTTACTTCTGTTTTCGGCTTGTTCCAATAAAATGGAATTAAAAACGCTGGATCAAATTGAAAAGGACTTGATAAAACCTTCCGGACTAATTATACACTATCCTCAGAGTAATACCGTTTTCCCGCCGGAATTTCCATCACCTGAATTTTTTTGGACTGATTCAT
>JAGDMB010000215.1 GCA_017860375.1 Bacteroidota bacterium
TGAATACCCAAAAATAATTTGAAATACAATTTATAAAAACCATCGCTATGAAAAGACTGAACGGGTCCAATCCCAAAATCGGCATTCGTCCTGCCATCGACGGAAGACGAAAGGGCATACGGGAATCACTTGAAAACCAGACCATGGGGATGGCCCGGAATGTGGCAAAACTTCTTGAGACACTGAAGCATCCTGATGGAAGCCGTGTGGAATGTGTTATTGCGGATACCTGCATCGGTGGTGTAACCGAGGCCGCTATGGCAGCTGACAAATTCAGGCTTGAAGGGGTGGGGGTCAGCCTTACCGTAACGCCTTGCTGGTGCTATGGCAGCGAGACCATCGACATGGATCCGCATATGCCCAAGGCCATTTGGGGATTTAACGGAACGGAGCGGCCCGGGGCTGTATACCTTGCCGCTGCACTGGCCGGGCACAACCAAAAAGGACTGCCTGCATTCGGCATATACGGTCAGGATGTCCAGGACGCAGGTGATAATAAAATTCCGGCCGACGTGAAGGAAAAACTGATTCGCTTTGCGAAAGCCGGACTTGCGGCTGCCACCATGCGAGGCAGATCCTATCTTTCTGTGGGTTCGGTTTCCATGGGCATTGCCGGCTCCATTGTGCAGGAAGATTTTTTCCAGTCTTTTCTTGGTATGCGGAACGAATATGTGGATATGAGTGAGATCACCCGCCGTATTGACCTTGCGATTTACGACCGTGAGGAATACAAACGAGCCATGAATTGGGTAAGGAATAATTGCAGGGAAGGAACGGATTTAAATAAGGCGGAAGGGCAAAGAACGGGAAACCGGAAAAAGGAAGATTGGGAATTCGTGGTGAAGATGACCCTCATCCTTCGCGACCTGATGATTGGAAATCCTGTTCTGCAGAAGATGGAATTCGGCGAGGAAGCCCTGGGACATAATGCCATTGCATCGGGTTTCCAGGGGCAGCGTCAGTGGACGGATCATTTTCCCAACGGTGATTTCTCCGAGGCCATCCTGAATTCTTCCTTTGACTGGAACGGGATACGGCAGCCCTTTATCGTGGCCACCGAAAATGATTCGCTCAACGCGACAGCGATGCTGTTCGGACATCTGCTTACCAATACCGCACAGATCTTTGCCGATGTACGCACATACTGGAGTCCCCAGGCCGTGAAAAGGGTTACCGGCAAAAGCCTCACCGGAATGGCCCGCAACGGTATCATCCACCTGATCAATTCGGGATCTGCATCGCTTGACGGCACCGGGCAGCAAAGCGACAGGAATGGCAATCCGGTGATGAAACCGCACTGGGAGATTACCGCCGCAGATGTAAAGGCATGCCTTGATGCCACGGAGTGGTGCCCCGCTGTGAGGGAATATTTCAGGGGAGGAGGCTTTTCGAGTTGCTACCTTTCCAAAGGCGGTATGCCGGTTACCATGTCGCGCGTTAACCTGGTAAAAGGACTGGGACCGGTATTGCAGGTAGCGGAAGGGTATTCGGTCGATGTTTCACAGGATGTACATAAAATTCTGAACGAGCGTACCGACAGAACCTGGCCGACCACATGGTTTGCACCCGTACTCACGGGCAGGGGCGCCTTCACCGATGTGTATTCCGTAATGGCGAACTGGGGAGCCAACCATGGCGCGATCAGCTATGGCCATATTGGAGCTGACCTGATCACACTGGCCTCGATGCTGCGCATTCCGGTATGTATGCACAATGTCGCTGAGGAAAAGATCTTTCGGCCGAGTGCCTGGAGCGCCTTCGGAATGGATGCGGAAGGAGCTGATTTCAGGGCGTGTGCTGCATATGGACCCCTGTATAAATAAGTATTCCTATTCATCCTTTAATACCTCCGCCGGATTGCTCCTTGCAGCCCTGAGAATCTGGTAGCTGATGGTAGCCAGCGCCACTGCAAATATGATCAGGGTGGCGAGGAGGAATTCCCAAATCTGTATTTGATACATATGGGCTCCGGGCAAAACCTTATAGACACCGAAGGCAGCCGGCCAGGCGATCACAATGGACAACAGAAGCAGTTTCAGGAATCCGGAGGACAAGGTCACATAAAGGCTTCGGGTGGAAAAACCGAGCACCTTGCGGATGCCGATTTCTTTCATTTTTCGTTTGGTGAAGAACATAATCAGGCCAAATAAACCGATGGAAGAGATGATGATGGATATGACGGCAAAAAATATGCAAACATTGCGAAAGTGACTCCATGCACGGGCAGAATTGTCATTTATAATGAGTGACTGAAAATCAGTAAATGCAAATACATCATCGGGAAAAAATGCCTCGAATTCATCTTTTACCTCTTTCATGGCTTCTGTCCGTTTTTCCGGGGCATACCGGATCGTATACACTCCTTCAAGGTCTGCGGTGTCATTAATAAGCTTATACATATGCGGTTCTATTTTACTGTGCACTGAAAACGGAAAGTAATCTTTTATTACGCCGATGACTTCTATGTCCCTGTCCCGTTGGTGTATGCGTTTCCCTACCGGCTGGTCCCAGCGGAAAAACCTGGCGGCTGTTTCGTTAATCAGGCATTTATCGGCATCCGATGGATATTCTCTCGAAAAATTCCGGCCTTCTGCCATTTTCAGCCCGAAGGTCGGTACGAAATCATAGTTTATTTTGCTGATGCGAACAAATACTTTTTCATCGGGCTGCGAACCTTCCCATTGCAAATCATTTCCTCCGGGAAGGATGAATGGAATGTAATCCGAGAAACAGGCTTCGGTAATTTCAGGATGCTGCAACAACCGTCCCCTCAATTGATCAAAAGATCCCTTTTTATCGGTGACCAGATTGGCATACAAAAGGTTTCTTGTGTCAAAGCCCATGTCATGGGTGATCAGAAAATTCGTTTGTCTGTATACGATAAAGCCTGCAATAAGAAGAAATATGGATATGCAGAACTGCCCTGTCACCAATATTTTTTTCAGACTTACGCCATTGGAGTTATCCTCGATGAATTTTTGCTTCAGTGCCCTGACAGGATTAAAAGCCGTTATTACAAAAGAAGGATAAAGGCCGGATACAAAACCGGTGAGCAAGGTGACGGCAAGGATGATCAGCAATAACTTCCAGTCCTCATATACATGACTGAGAAGAGGGTATCCCAGTAACCGGTTGAATAAGGGAATGGCCATTTGCGCGACAAGAATTCCCAATAAACCGGCCAGTAAGGCAATGATAACCGATTCGGATACAAACTGTATCCAAAGTGTTTTCCTGGAAAAACCTACGGTTTTTTTAATGCCGATCTCCCTGAACCGGTTGGTGGCATTAGCAGTCTGCAGGTTAATAAAGTTTATGGCCGATAGTACCAGGATCAGCAGGGCTATGAGATAGAGCAGCCCCATGGCGACGATGTAATCATGCTCAAAGAAAGGAGTGAGGTGGAGCTTGGAAAGTGGCCGGAGATAAGGATGATGCTCTTTCCGGTAGTCTTTCAGGGCATCGTAAATCTTTGCATCCACGGTTGACGGGTTCGCATTCTCCTTCAGCAGGACATACGTATAAAAGGTGTACGCCCAGAAGTTCTTTTCATAATCTGTCCAGCCGGTGATGGCTGAAAATGAATTCATCGGTAGCAGGTAATCCTGTCTCAGTTCAGTATTTTCAGGGAGGTCTTCGTATACACCGGTTACCGTAAAAGCAACTTTATTTTCACCATACACCTGCCTGCCCAGCGCTTTTTTCTCGCCGAAAAGTTTTTTTGCCACTTCCTGCGAAAGAACTATGGAATAAGGCTCACGAAGTGCATCGGCAGGATTGCCCTCAATAAATGTATAGGTGAAGATTTCAAATACGGAGGGATCGGCAAAATAGCCATCGGTCACCAGTACCTGATTTTGTCTGTCTTTTGATAAGAATACACCGTTTTTGTTTTTATCCCTAACGGAATGCATCAGCGCTATTTTTTCAATTTCAGGCATGCCGGGTAATACCTGCCTGCTTAAGGCTGCAGTGACACTCCAGGTGTGTTTTATGACATTCTCCTGCTGATCCATAAACAATTGCAGCCTGTAGATCCGTGCATAATTTGCATTATGTGAATCCCAGGTCATTTCTTTTTGGATGTAGGCGCTTAGCAGGATAAATGTTGCAAATCCGACCATCAGATTTGTGATGATAATTAAGGAGAACAGTTTGTTGTTCATCAGGTTCCGGTAGAACAGAAGCATGATTTGCCTGATCATGGTGTAGTAAATTTTATTGTTGGAAATTAAAAGATTATAGTTACCCGGCTATGTGGAATTCTCTTTCAATACGCTCGGTGACGATATGGCCATCAAACAGGTTCACAATCCGGTGAGCCCTGTCGGCATGACTCAGTGAATGAGTGACCATTACAATCGTGGTGCCGCTTGCGTTAAGCTCCTCCAGCAATTGCATTACCTGTTCCCCATTGACCGAATCGAGATTGCCGGTAGGTTCGTCGGCGAGAATAAGTTTGGGATCTGTGATCAGCGCACGGGCTACTGCCACGCGTTGTTGCTGTCCGCCTGACAATTGTTTCGGAAAGTGCTTTCTGCGGTGAGCGATACGCATTTGTTCGAGTATCCGCTCCACTTTTTCTTTGCGAACAGAACCGGATGCTTTCATCGCTATCAAAGGAAGTTCGATGTTCTCGTAAACCGTAAGTTCATCAATCAGGTTAAAGCTTTGAAATACAAAACCAATATTCCCTTTCCGGATCCTGGTCCGTTGACTTTCATTGAAATGCGTCACGTCAATCCCATCAAAATAATACGTTCCCGAAGACGGATTATCCAGTAATCCCAGTATATTCAGAAGGGTCGATTTACCGCATCCCGAAGGACCCATGATGGCAACAAATTCACCTTTTTTCACTTCAAAATTCACCCGGTTGAGGGCGGTCGTTTCGACGATTTCGGTACGAAAGACTTTAGAAAGATTTGCCGTTTGTAACATAGATTTTTGATTTTATGAACCTTATACTAAAGGCGTGCCATATGTTTAATAATCAGATATACAGTGTTATGTGAAAACAGATTCAACCAAATTGTCAAAAAATTTTACGTTTTATTGTAAATTTATTTTACATTTAATCTGATTTTTTCAATAA
>JAGDMB010000216.1 GCA_017860375.1 Bacteroidota bacterium
TTTGCATTATAATAGCGGTTTTCCAGGGAGAATCCTCCTATATCGCTTGTCCAATATGGAATTCCCGAAGCCCCCATGTTGACCCCGTTGGCTATCTGATCCTGCAGGTCGCTCCACCGCGATGCCACATCACCGCTCCAGACGGCAGCAGCATTTCTCTGCTGCCCGGCAAAGGCAGAACGGGTAAGGATAAACACCCTTTTATCGGGATCCGCCGCACGCTGGCCTTCATAAACCCCTCCTGTATGGATCAGGGAATACGCATTGAAATAGGCTTCGGCAGGTCCAAGGGCGGTCGGTGACATGAGTTTGATCCGGTCTTCCGGGGATGCATTGGAAAGAATATCCGGTTCGGTGGCATCCATCCACCAGGCATCGATTCCGGTTACATAAAGGCTGTCGTGGATTTGTTTCCAGTATTCCTTCCGGGCATCGGCATTAAAGGCATCGTAAAAAGTGGATACATAGCCGGGGCCCACCCAGTCCTTCTGGCGGTTGTTGATATTCTCCATATAGAGCCAGCCGTTCTTTTTCATGATCTCATAATTCGTCGTATTTTCATAATACTTGGGCCAGACGGATATCATGATCCGTGCGTGCAGCTTATCATGCAATTCCCTGTTCATGCCGGCCGGATCAGGAAAACGCAGCCGCTCAAAGCCATGATCGCCCCATTTGCTCTCTTCCCAGTAATGCCAGTCAAGGACAATATTGTCGAGGGGTATATGCCTCCGGCGGTATTCTTTTACCACGCCCAGCAATTCATCCTGTGTCTTATACCGCTCGCGGCTTTGCCATAATCCCATTGCCCATACAGGCATGATGGGCGCCTTGCCCGTCAGCTTCCGGTACCCCGCGATCACTTCATCGGCGCTGTTTCCGTTGATAAAATAGTAATCGATGGCCTTCCCGGCTTTGGAGTACAGTGATAAATCCTTCTGTTCCTCCGGATCATAGGGGGTCAGGCATTCAACGGCCAGGTATGATTCCCCGCCGTCAGGGATCCATTCGATCCGTACCGGCACCTTCTCGCCTTCCCGGATGTCCACCTTGAATTTTCGCATCCAGGGATTCCAGGCCTGCCGCCAGCAGTCAATGACCAGCGCACTGTCAACCCATATTTTCAAATAGCCTGCCGAATGAACGCTGAACTTGAACAGGCCGGCCTGATCCGCACCCATAAAACCCTTCCATTCAATCAGGCCATTCTGCAAAGAATACCCTTCCGGAAATTTTTTCAGGTCTCCCAGGAATTTATACCCGATCTCCTGCTCGGCACGGCGTAAAAAAACCTCCTTTTTATCCCTGCCGGTATAATAGGTGGCGGTCAGCCCTCCGGGTTCGCCCGACTCATTAAACAGCTTCAGGGTGGACAAAGGCATAAGTTCCCTCGGATCACCGAAGCGGCTTATGGAATAATTATCCCACAGCAACCCGTAATTTTTACTCGACAACAAAAAAGGCACAACGTCAATGATGTTATGCTGCATCAGTTCCACATCTTCCCCTTTGTAGTTGACCAGGCCGTTCTGATAGGTTCCCAGACCGTAGAAGGCTTCCTCATCGGGAGAGTCAAAAACCTGCCTGATCTCATAATAATCCTCCCCTTCCAAAGGCCTGGGAATGAAATAACGGCTCTGACGGTCCGTCACCTCACCCAGTTTTTTATTTCCTTCCTTGTCATAAAAATCCACCCGGCCTGTCTTTTTTGACAGCCTGACAGTTACCGAGGCGGTTTTCATAACCAGGGTGTCCTTTCCCTCTTCCAGGGTCCACTTCACCTCCGGGAATACGGCGGAAGGATCGACTGCAAGGCTTTTCAACGAATCGGCCTTTTTTGAAGGGAACGCCCTCACGTGAACAATATCATCCGCAAGGATGTCCACGCGCACTGCTTTCGCGGAATTGGATTCCGTGCTTACGGGATAGACCGTGATCCCGTTCTTATCCTTGCTGTATGGATGACACGATGCCAAAGCCACCGACAGCAATACAACAAATCCTGCTTTTTTCATATTTTGTGGTTGAATGGTTGATTCCGAATCATTCAAAAATATAACAGAAATTCCAATTCCCCGCATCCGGATGTTTCATAATGGGATGATTAATGTAATATTTTTCTTCTTGCCTGTTACCTTTTACTTTTTACCGCTTACTTTTTACCTCTTACTGATTACCGTTTACTTACCGCTTACCGATTGCCATTTACCGATTGCCGTTTGTCGTTTACCGATTATTATATTTATATTGCCATGGCCTCCTGTATATTTGATTCCAATTTCAACATAAGGGAGGAAATGATTATGGAAAAAGAAAAAATTGACAAACGGCTGTTGGTAGGTGTTTTTATCATTTTAGCCGGCATTTTGCTGCTGGCTAAAAACTTCGGGATCATGGGTCCTGCACTGAACCACTATTTTTTCCGCTGGGAGATGATCCTGATCGGTCTGGGCCTGATTTTTACCATCAACCCGGGCAACCGTACCACCGGAATTATTTTATTGTTCGTCGGTCTGGCTTTTTATACCCGGGATATCTTCCACCTCGACTTCAACTTCTGGCAATTGTTCCTTCCCGCCTTGCTTATTCTGGCGGGGATAATGGTCATGCTCCGGAACAAAATTGACAGCCTGTGGGCAAGAAACCCTCTGTCAGACGAGGAGAACCAGATCGATGACACAGCGGTATTTGGCGGCGGAGACCGACTCATGAGGTCACAGCATTTCAAGGGAGGAAGGATCACGGCTATCTTTGGCGGATCCAGCTTCAATATGCTGAAAGCCAAACTGGAGCCGGGAATGAATGTAATCGATGTATTCTGTCTTTTTGGGGGAACCAAATTTATTATCCCCGATGACTGGAATATCAAAGTCAGGGTGACGTCCATATTTGGCGGATTCAGTGATAAACGCCATATTTTGCCCGAAACGCATTCCAACGATGAAACCCAATTGATCATAACAGGATTGGCTATCTTCGGAGGTGGAGAAATAAAGAGCTATCCCGATTAAACCCGAGAAAAGGATCCGCTATGTTTAATCCTTTGCTAAAAGTCCGATCGTATTTTCTTGCCTATACCGGGATATGGTGCCTGATAGCGGTCATCCATGTCCTCATTCTGATCCTTTTCCAGGGCTTTTCAATTGGACTGGCCATCACCGAAAGTGTGATTTCCAACCTTCTTCTTGCTCTTATAGGACTGGGATTATGGTTTCCTGTTTTTTTCAGCAAACTGGAAAAGGAAAGCCTTGTCAATTTCATCCTCAAGCACCTGTTTGCCTGTTTGTTGTCGGTAGGCCTCTGGGTATTGATCCATTTTGCGATCCTGAATGCACTGTTTGCATCCAACATGGAATACAAGGAGTTCCTGGTGAGTTCCCTTCCCTGGAGGGCCGGCATAGGTGCCTTGTTTTACGGGACCATCATCCTTGTGTATTACCTGATCATAAACTACCAGAATTTCAGGGAAAAACTGACCCGCGAAGCGGAACTGAAAGCCCTGATCCGGGAATCGGAATTAAACTCGCTTAAATCACAGATCAATCCTCATTTTCTTTTCAACAGCCTTAATTCCATCAGCTCGCTCACCATGATCAGTCCTGAGAAAGCCCAGGATATGATCATCAAATTATCCGAATTCCTGCGGTATTCCCTTTCCAATAAAGAGGAGAAACTGACCTCGCTGAGGGATGAAATAGCCAACCTTACCCGTTATCTCGACATTGAAAAGGTTCGTTTCGGGAAAAGGCTGAATGTGATAAACAATAATAATGATGCGTGTTTTGACCATAAACTGCCCGGACTGATTCTTCAGCCCCTGATGGAAAATGCCATCAAATACGGCGTGCATGAAAGCATCGGGCAGACCGATATAGAACTCTCCTGCACCTGCACCGAAAGGAACCTGCGCGTTACCATCCGCAATCATTTTGATCCCGAATTCCACTATAAGAAGGGAGCCGGCATTGGTATCCAGAATATCCGCAGCCGCCTTAAGATCATGTACGGACGCGATGACCTGTTATCGGTTGTCAGGTCCGGTGCTGTCTTTGAAGTAACGATTTTATTCCCTCAAATATGAACACTATGGAACCCATTAAAGCCGTGATCATCGAAGATGAAGAACTGGCCCGTGAACTGATAAAAAATTACCTGAAAGGGAACGATACGGTGGAGATTGTCGGTGAATGCGAAAACGGATTTGACGGCATCAAAGCCATCGCCGAATTAAAGCCCGATCTTATCTTCCTGGATATTCAGATGCCCAAGCTCAACGGTTTTGAAATGCTGGAACTGGTGGACGATCCCCCGGAGATCATCTTCATAACCGCACACAATGACTTTGCCATCAAGGCATTTGAAAGGAATGCCGTGGACTATTTGCTGAAGCCTTATTCGAAGGACCGGTTGCTTAAGGCACTTGACAAGGCGATTGAACGGATCCGGAACCAGGTTCCGGCTGCCGGTAAAGTGAAAACGCTCATCCAGGCGCCGATCACGGAAAAAATGGAGCGGGTGGTCGTGAAATCCGGCACGAAAATAAAAGTCATTCCCGTGGAAAAAATCATTTACCTGGAAGCCCAGGATGACTATGTGATGATTTACACCGCTGAAGGAAAACATCTGAAACAGGCCACCATGAAGTATTTCGAGGACTGCCTCGATCCTTCCGATTTCATCCGGGTACACCGGTCGTACATGGTTCATGTCGACCAGGTGGTTCAGCTCGAACCCTATTCCAGGGATAACTTTGTCCTTAAGCTGAAAAATGGCGTCACCCTCAGGGTGAGCCGCAGCGGACTGAAAAGCCTGAAGGATAAGTTAAGTTTTTAGCAGCGGCAAACAACACCGGCCGGAAGCTGTCGTGATTGGAAATCGAGGCAATAAACCCGCACCGATGGACACTTCTGATCCTCATGTCCTATAAAGATAAGAGGACGATGCCCCGTTGATTTACCGTATCCGCAAATCTGTAAACCTGTTAATCTGTCAATCTGTTAATCTGTTAACTTGTCAATCTGTTAATCTGTCAACCTGTAAACTTTTGAATTTTCAAATCTTCAAATTTTCAAATTTTCCGTGCAATAAA
>JAGDMB010000029.1 GCA_017860375.1 Bacteroidota bacterium
ACAAGGTACGAACTTCATGTTTTACCAGCAGGTAACCCTGCAATGTGGAGTGCCTTATACCTTCGATCTGGCTTACAAGGACGTCAGGACTGAAAAATACTGGTTTGAAGCCTATGTGGGAGGCCCTGAACCAGCAGTGGGATCGGATTACTCTGCTGGTGCGGGAATTATTAAAATCGGGGGTTGGAAATGGTCAACGTGGGAAACCTCCTGCTCATCAGATGAATTTGACGCCACCTTTCTCGAAACAGCATGCATCGCAGACGGCATTAATCCTTTTACCATTGAAGGTACTGGTGACACCATCGTTTACGTTGGATTCAGGATGGGTATTTGGGATGACGCGTCTCTTGGACTTTCTTTTGAGGTTTATGTAGATAATGTCAGTTTGATGGGTCCTGAATCTTCGGTTCGCAATTATACTGACCCGGAACAGGTGAATGTATTTCCAAATCCCGCATCGGGGAAAGTCACAATCACGAACATCGGATCAAAAGATATCCGTATTTTTAACCTGGCTGGACAGGAAGTATTGCAGATGAATGCAACGCATCAGGTTATGAACATCGACGTTTCAGGTCTTAATAAAGGTATGTACCTGCTGAAATCGGGAGACTCCACTGCAAAACTTATGATTGAATAGGTGAAGATTGCATTGAAAGATCATAAATAGATCGATCGGTTAAATTCTATAAAGGTGTTTCCTGAAAAGGGGCACCTTTTTTTTCACATTATTTCCAGGGCCCCCATTCCATCGTCATCTTATCGCGCATGCGGCTCATTCCCGTTGTATTGTTCTTTTGATGATAACTGACCCCGTCTTCTTCATACGTGGTGGTGATGGTTTCCACCTCCTGTTCTGCTCCGGGCTCTTTCGAGGGATAGATCATGCACAATGACTGGACAACCCGGTCGTTCTTCCAGTCGACATAACAGTTCACATTGCCGTCATCATTCAGTTCTACCATGCGCTTCCAGCTCTCCGTCAGGGCCAGGTTCTGAAAGGATACGACTTTCAGGTTCTCCCTGTCATCGAATTCAAAGGTAAAGGTTCCGTCGGAATAGGTGTTTGGCGGATCATTATGCCGGGTCAGCCGGTAAATATTGTTTTGAAACGAAAGATCCCAGGCAATGATACTGCATACCCTGGCGGATTCATAGGCTTTCCAGCGGTCACAGAAACTTACTACCTGGTAATGTTTGATCCTTCCATCGATCGTATATTCAAACTGCTTCACCTGGGAAAGGTTAAGCAATACAGGCGCTCCCCTCTGTGTTTTATTGATGACACTGTATAACTGAATGTACCTTTTAATTTTTACCACACGGTGCAGGCCATCAAAAAAAACGGAATCAAACGGCGTTTTGTAAAACAGCCCCGACCGGTCGTTTTGTATGACGTTTAGTTCGTGGATTACCATTATGGTAATTTGATTCCCGTACGTGAAGGTACATTTCATGAAGGGAGCCTGCACCGAGGTGATTTTTCGGATCGAGCTGTCCGCATTTATTCTCACTGTTTTGTCCGAAAGACTCAGGTTTACTTTCCATGGTGCATAGGGCTGGGTCAAGGTAAAAGGCAGTATGAGGTACGTGAAATCACTTAGAACAGAATCCCCTGCAATATTGATTTTATCAAAGCGTACAATAAAATCCTCCCTGACTGTCTTAAAATAGGCATCCAGCACAACAGGAAGTTCCCTCTGCAGGAAGACAAGTGAATCCATTATGCGTTTTCTCCGTTGTACAGAATCCCGGATGAATTGTTCCCTCACCATCAGAGAATCACGCAAAAATTGCAGCCGCAGGGCAATGGAGTCGCCGGCTGGCTGGAATTGTCCTTCAGGCGAAGGAGCATTTGTAAGGGTGTCACTGACCCTGAACCGTTCAGGATTGTAAAGGTTTCTGCCGTTCAGGGTATCCGGCTGACCATCGACACATGTCGTATAGAATGACCCTGCCAGAATCATCAGTATGGTAATGGGAATGCATTTCCCCCTGCCTTTTCTGTCCATATCGTGGATTTTTACGTTTGAAATTTAGTCATTTTCTCTGATAGACATTCATGCATTTTCATGTTGAATAATAATACAGACTGATTTATTCGCAGGGAGTCATGATGCCTTTTCCCATTTCATCAAATGGTGCATTTCAGGTAATGGCAGAACCCATACTTATCCAGTAAAACAAGCCGATTCACCGACAGGTTCCATACTATAAATTACAGTTCCCGGAAAACTCACCGTCCGGTGTTCGGATTCGTACACAAATCGACCGGTTGCGGTCTGTCTGTACCGAAATGCAGCGCGACAAATTTAATCATATAAATTTTATTTTCAATTACTTACAAACTTTGGCACAGTCATTGTAAATAGGTAGTCATCACAGGAAATAACATAAAAAAACAAAAATATGAAAACCTCAAAAAAAATTCAGAACACGGCTTTAATGCTTTTACTGGGCCTTGCCTTCATGGTTACGATGACCGCTGGTTCATCTGCTTACACCGATCGTACAGATGCAAATGAATTTGCAAACGCAGGTTACTGGATTGATCCGGTGGTTGTCACCTACGATGCAAATAAAGAATTCGCAAATGCAGGCTATTGGATTGATCCGGTTGTGGTTACCTACGATGCAAATAAAGAATTCGCAAACGCAGGTTACTGGATTGATCCGGTGGTTGTCACCTACGATGCAAACAAAGAATTCGCAAATGCAGGCTACTGGATAGACCCTGTAGTAGTCACCTACGACGAGAATAACGAATTTGCAAGTGCAGGTTACTGGATCGATCCCGTTGTGGTCACCTATGACGCTTCCAGTTACTTTGCCATGAATAACTAAAAACGGAAAGAGGGAAAAAAACCCGGCAGATTTGAAATCTGCCGGGTTTTTTTATGTCCATCTATGAAAATAGCTTCAGCAGCCATTCCATGAAATAATAAAAGCACTCATTTTTCTGCAAAAGGACCTTTCAACATTTTATTTTGTGTATTTTCGTATACGCACCCAATGGATTATGAATTCATTGATCATTAGCATAATATACATCCTTGCCCCTGTATTGCTGTTATACGGCTGCAAAAAATCAGGCTGGCTCAACCGGTTTGGTGCGGTCGGGCTGGCTTATGTGCTGGGCATCGTACTCGGAAACATCGGATTGGTAAAGCCGGAGATGAAACCCCTGCAGGAAAATTTCACCTCCGTAACCATTGCCCTGGCGCTGCCTCTTTTATTGTTTTCCATAAACATTAAGCAATGGTCGCGCCTGGCCCTTAAAACAGGCCTGGCCGTTTTGCTGGGCATTATTGCGGTGATGCTGATCATTGTTATCGGGCATTATTTTTTTAAAGATAAAATCGATTACTGCTGGCAGGTCTCGGGACTAATGGTAGGGGTTTATATCGGGGCTACTGCAAATATGGCCGCAATCATGAAGGGCATCAACGGAGATCCCGAAACCTATATGCTGGTGAATGCTTATGATATTCTGATTTGCATACCTTTTTTCTTTTTCCTTATCACCAAGGCACAATCCTGGCTGGTCAAAATCCTGCCTCCTTTTAAATTCCTGAATGAAAATGATGCCCACGATCATGAAGAGAACGATTTTGAAGGATGGGATTCTTACCGGGGCATTCATAAAAAGAGGATTTTCTGGCCGCTAGTTCTTGCTTTTATGCTTTCCGCCGGAGTAGTAGGGTCAGCATTTTTTCTTAAAAGATTTTTCCCTGCCGATTACCAGATGGCAGGAATGATCATTTGTATTACATCAATATCCATCTTGTTGTCTCTGAACCCTAAGGTGAACCAAATAAAGAAAACATTCCAGAGCGGCATGTACCTGACCTTTATCTTTTGCATGGTTGTTGGATCCATGGCCGATTTCAGCATGTTCACGACAAAATCTCTTTACATTGCGGCATTTGTGGCTCTCGTTGTTTTCGGTTCGTTTTTCTTTCAGGTAATCTTTTCAAAAATATTTAAAATCGATGCCGACACTACCATTATTGCCTCCACCGCCTTTATTTTTTCGGCTCCTTTTGTGCCGAACGTAGCAAATGCCCTCAAAAACAAAGAAATAATCCTATCCGGGATCACCATAGGAATTATCGGCTATGCCATCGGTAATTTCCTGGGCATAACCCTGGCGTATTTTCTAAGGTAACGATTCTTCAGGGTCCACTGCGAGTGAACCAGGGAGGATAATAAAACCACGAATGAACGAATACTGTATCCGTACATTCGTGGTTATTTTTTTCTTAGCTCTGATGGAAGGGGAATGCCCTTCTGACAGGATTCCAAACTAGAACTGGTCGCAATCCAATGTTTCCAGGGCAGCATCCAGACTTGCCCTTTGAGCAGGCGTAATAAGGGTGCAACCATCTATATAATCGTTTACAGCCTCTTTATAATTATTGCAAGTAGCCGTTGACGGATTACTTGAAAAGGCATTTAACGCATCCGTATAGGTAGCTTCTAATTCAGGACACCTGTCCGTTACATTATTGTCTTTCTTACAGCCAAGCAGAATAAATACTACAGCACTTATTACCAGCAAAATAGAAATACTTGATTTTTTCATAGTGAATTTATTTAAAAGTGAATAACTGATTTCAAAAAATCTATGTAAAAACTCAATGAAACGCCGTACAAAACATAATCCGTCTGTCAACCTTGCAATGAATGCAATCGTCCTGCCTGAAGCAGTGTTCCAAGGATCCGAAAGGCAAATACCCCCTGCCTGTCCGTCTATTTCAGTTTCAACTTTACAGCGGCAAGCTTCAAAACAATTTCAACATCCTTGTCGTCTTCCATTGATACGGTAATACCCCTGAAATGGTTATACCGTTTTGCCGTTTTAAAATCATTTTTTATTTTGACTGGAAGATCACTGTTTTCAATAAGGGATTCTGCCTTGTCTCCAAAATAGAACGAGACCCTGAATGTGTCTTTCATTACCCCGATCCAGAATACCGTTTTCTTTTTCTGCATAAGCCTGAAAAGCCATTGTTTTCCGTCATTATAATATCTCCAGACTTCCGAAATATCGTGATGGTTTTCTTTTACGGAATGTACAATCTGATCCCACAACAGGCTTTTTTTGCCCAGGATGGAAGACAGGAGCTCAGGGGTTGGCAGGGTAAGCTTGTCGGTCAGAACAGGAATATCAGTTTCTGACATAAATGTTCGATTTAATGATATAAAAATGTCGTTCCAATCGATACCTGACAACCACAACAACCCCACCTTTGTTACCCATCGTAAAGTCCCTCACATAGTTTCAGTGGGCTCGGCACAACAAAAACTTTCTCTTCTTACCTCCCGCTGGATGGCAGCCAGCCCAGACTCTGCCGGGACCTGTGGACCCTGGCAGGTTTTTCATTTGTTTTTCACTTCGTTTTTCGCTTTTCACTCCCCTCCCTTCACCCACCTGGCCACTTCTTCCTGCGAGGGATTCAGCAGGTTCAGCTTGTTCTTCTTGTTAAACCCGCAGATTTCCTGGTGGAGTTTGCCGGATTTTTCAATTTTCTTTATTTTTTCTACCGTATTGTAGCCAAGTTGCTGCAGCACCGGAAACCATTCTTCGGGAATTCCGGCTGCAACGAATTTATCTTTGGTGTCAGGCTTTTCGGCCTTTTCGGGACGCATTTGCGGGAAAAATAAAACATCCTGAATGCTGGGCTGGTTTGTCATGATCATGGCAAGCCGGTCTATTCCCACTCCCAGTCCGGATGTCGGAGGCATCCCGTATTCCAGCGCCCGCAGAAAATCCTGATCGATATACATGGCTTCATCGTCCCCCTTTTCTGACAGACGCAATTGCTCCTGAAACCTTTCCCGCTGGTCGATAGGATCATTTAACTCGGAATAGGCGTTGCACACTTCCTTCCGGTTCACGATAAGTTCAAACCTTTCGGTGAGCCTCGGGTCCGTCCGGTGCTTCTTGCATAGTGGAGACATTTCCACCGGGTAGTCGATGATAAAAGTAGGCTGGATAAGGTGAGATTCGACCTTTTCACCAAAGATCCTGTCAATCAGTTTCCCCTTCCCCATTGTTGCGTCCGTTTCGATACCAAGGGAATTGCATGTATTGCGAAGGCCGTCCTCGTTCATTTCCCCGATATCCACACCGGCATATTCCCGTATGGCATCGAGCATCGATATCCTTTTAAAAGGCCTTGAAAAATCAATGATCTGATTATCATATGGGATTTTGTTCGTACCGTGGAGATCGAGGGCGACTTTTTCGATCATTTCCTCCACGAAATCCATCATCCACAGATAATCTTTATAGGCAACGTAGATTTCCAGAACGGTAAATTCGGGATTGTGCATCCGATCCATCCCTTCGTTGCGGAAATCCCTGGAAAACTCATAGACTCCCTCAAAACCGCCAACAATAAGCCTTTTCAGGTAAAGCTCATTGGCTATCCGGAGATACAGCGGCATGTCAAGCGAATTATGATGGGTAACAAAGGGGCGGGCAGCGGCGCCTCCCGGAATGGCCTGAAGAACTGGTGTCTCAACCTCAAGATAGCCCCTGGAGTCAAAAAGCTGACGCAAGGAATTCATCAGCCGGGTGCGCATCCTGAAAACCTCTTTGACGGCCGGATTCACAATCAGGTCGACATAACGCTGGCGGTAGCGGAATTCCGGATCGGTGACGGCATCGTATACCACCCCGTCCTTTTCTTTTACGATGGGAAGTGGTTTCAGCGATTTGCTCAGAAGGGTAAGTCCCCGTACATGGATGGATATTTCCCCCATCTGGGTAATGAATACGAATCCGTTTACGCCAATAAAATCCCCAATATCAAGCAGTTTTTTAAAAACAACATTGTAGAAGGTCTTGTCTTCTCCAGGGCAAAGATCATCCCTTTTTAAATAAAGCTGTATCCGCCCTTTTTCATCCTGGATTTCCGCAAAAGAAGCACTGCCCATGATGCGCTTGCTCATCAGCCGTCCCGCAATGCGAACATCTTGGAAATTGTTTTCAACGGCTGAATACGTATCCAGTATTGCACGGGTATTCGTGTTGACCGGAAAAGCAGCAGCAGGATAAGGATCGATGCCGGCTTTAATCAGTTCTTCCAGCGTCTGCCTTCGGATTATCTCCTGTTCGCTTAATTCAAAAGAGCTCATTTTCGGGTGCTATTAGTTTACAAATATATTCTTTTTGGGCACAAAGGAGGCGCAAATATACGGAGTCGATTTTTAAATCTGTCCGGGTAAAACTACCTTTGTGCCATAAACTTTGCTTCGTGAGACTTTTTATTATCGGTTATAAAAGCAGCGGCAAGACCACTCTGGGAAAACAGCTGGCGATGGAATTGAACCTTGAATTCATTGACCTGGACGATTTCATTGAGCAACAGGAGGGGAAAACCATTCCGGAAGTTTTTCTCGAAGCCGGGGAAGAGGAGTTCAGGCGCAGGGAACGGAAAGCATTACGCCGGGTAATACGGAAAGATGACATCCTGGTTTCGACGGGTGGCGGAGTCCCCTGTCACCTTGATAACATGACCCTGATGGAAAAGCACGGCATCATAGTCTACCTGAAAGCCGATGATGAAACCCTGGTATCGCGTTTGAAAACTGCTGCCGTTAACCGGCCGATCGTAAAAGGAAAGTCAGAGGAGGAACTGCGGACTTACCTTGCTGAATTGCGCAACCGCTGCGAACGTTATTATGTCAGGGCGCATATAATTGTTGACGGAAATAAGACCGCAATACATGATATCATGGAACAGCTTAAAAAGGTAAACGCGATCCAAGGCCATGCTGTTTCAGGAGGGAAAAAAGCAAGACAAGGGAAAAATAATTTATAAGCGGCTCTTTTCATTCCATGAATTTGGTATACCCTTCCACATAAATTCTTGATTTCCTCTAATAATTTCTTAATTTTACGACCTCCATTGCGGGCATTGTTAATTTAATCCGGCAGCCTTTAGAAGAAAAAATGAAGAGCACGTTCCTAAATACCAGCGGTGTCAAACCCAGTGAGTTTTTAATTTTTTCTCTGTCGTGTATACAGGCTCTTTTGATAGGGGCGTTTCTGATCGTATTCGATATTGGTGCCCACATCCTCTTCTTCCAGTCATACACCAGCGAAATGATTCCGATGGCGTATGCAATATCGGCGATCCTGGGTTTGATTTATATGTGGGTGTATACTTTCTTGTCAAATCGTATAAATTTCAGGTTCTTTATTCTGGCAAATTATGGTATCATCCTGCTTGTACTGTCAGTCCTGTATTTTTATGAACCGCTCATGAAGGGAGCGGTTTTTGGAATCCCCTTGCTGATGCCGCTTTCATTAATGTTTCCTATTACCATAATCGTTTTGTTGATTTTCCGGCGTTTGATGCGAAACCTATATACCCCTTTTCAAAACCGGAGGTTATTGCCTTTTATACGGGCATCTCAGATCACGGGAATGGTAGCAGCTTCCTTCCTGCTTCTTACTTTGTTTTACATCGATTGGGACAGGCAATTAATCCTTCTTGCTTCCGTTGGAATTATGGCTTTAATTATCGGGCTGCAAATGATCATGAATGTCGTTCATCGCTTTTCTCCCGTTCTCTATCATCCCCTGAAAAAGCTGAATCCCATACGGTCAAGGTTTATTGAATTGTTTTATTCCCGGTATACCTTATTATTACTGGCCTTTGTCATCCTATCTACCGTAATAGGATACCTTCTTCATTATGAGTTTATTTCATTAGCCCGGCTGACCTTTACCGACCTGGCGGGTTTTGCGAAATTTCTGGCCTTATTCATGGGAATTATGATGATCGTAACCCATTTCATTGAAAGGGTATTGATTCACAAGATCCTGTATTCCTATGATTCTCCTTACAGCCTGGTATTGATTCCGACAGCCGTTGGGATAGCGATTGTGGCAACGATTCTGATCAATTTTTTAGCCGGATCCACTGCCACAATCACCCGTTTTACTTATGTTTTCCTGATGATCACCATGGTAAAAATCGGGTACCAGGTCATGCGCGAATCCATCGAATTGCCCTCACTAAAGGTACTGTTCCGCACCCTCGATGTCCGTTTTCATAACGTGATAATTCCCCGTGTGGAAGGAACATTGCGAATATTCGGAATTGGAATTACCGGTTTGTTGCTGATGGGATTGCTTGCCATCGGGCTTAAAAAGGAACTATTTCAAAATCTTTTGATACTTGTACTATCGGTAGTTTGGCTGGTAATTGCCATTAAACTGATAAAAGCGTATCAAAAAGCCCTTATGGAAGGGATCAGAAAATTAAAGTCGAATGTCAGGCAGATAGAGCAAGATCTTACCAGTACGGATGAAAAAGCACACAGCCTGATCAATCATACCGATCCGAAAAAGGTGATCACCGCCTTATCGCTTTTTGAGCGCATTGAGCCGATTCAGCATGAAAAGCACCTGATCAACCTGCTGGCTTCAAGTTCCTTTGAAATAAAAAAGTACCTGCTTGAAAAAATTGAGGAGTACTCCGTACTAAATGCATTACCAGTTTTAAAAGAAGCTCCTTTGCTCCGGGAAAACCAGAATAAAGAAACCCACGCGCTGGTGAATCATATCATGAGCCGTTTTGAGACCAAGCTTAGCTTTGGGCAGGACCGGGAAAGCCTCACACAGCTTTCAAACTCCCACAATATTACCGACCGGATACTGGCTGCCGAAATTGCAGGCACTTCCGGAAAGTTGGACTGGCATGATATTGTCCTTGGCCTTTCCAGGGATATTGAGCCCGAAGTGAAAGCATCAGCTGTGAGAGCCATGGCCCGATTGAATTGTGCCGACCACAGTCACGTATTAATAGGTTACCTGTCCACACCTAATTTCTTTCAATTTGCATTTGAAGCACTGATCAAGATAGGGGATCCGGCACTGGATATCCTTGAACAGGTCTTTCTTCAACCCGAAGCAGATAATACCCTACTCTCAAGGATAATCAGGATATATGGCAAGATTGGTACACCAAAAGCCATTGACCTGTTGCTGAACAAGATAGAAAACCAGAACCGGTATCTTACACGACAGGCCATTCTTTCCCTGCGAGAAGCAAAGTTCCAGGCAACACCCACCAATATCAACCGGATCCTGAACAGCATTATCCGCCTGATCACCATAATGGCCTGGAATTTCTCTGTGTACCAGGTCCTGGATAAATCCAAAAAATTCACTTTGTTGCACGAAGCCTTCGATTCGGAAATTAAAGACAATTACAATACCCTTTACCAGCTGCTTACCCTAGCTTACAACTCTGCTTCCATCAACAACATTCGCGGTTTGCTCGGAGAAGGCGATGATACCGATATCAGCTTCGCCATTGAAATGCTCGACCAGATGCTCAACGAAGAAATCAAACAGGTATTTTTCCCCGTTATTGAGAACCTTTCTATCAAAAGCCGCGTAAAACAACTGGAGTACTTTTTTCAAACCGAGAAAAACGATCCTGAGGATCTGATCAATGAAATCATCATCCGTGATTTTAATGCTATTTCTTACAACACAAAAGCCTGTGCGATATTCAGCCTGCTCATGATCAGCCATCCCAAAATCAGCCAGGAATTAATAGCCATGTTGTTCCATCCTGATAAAGTATTTCAGGAAACCGCCTCCTATGTCATTGAAAAGATAGAGCCCGGCTTTTTGGATTCCATATACCCGCGACTGGCAAATTCTGTTGTTACCGAAATACAAATTTCCCTTGAGCGTTCTTCAAACCGAGAGATTCCAAACTTATTGCTTGACCGTATCGGATTCCTTAAACAGGTGAAGAAATGCGAATCCATCAGTGAAGATGTGCTGCTTGAAATTTCAAGGCACATGGATTTAAATACCTTGTCAGCCAACGATCAGCTTTTAATTAAAAAGAACGATGTCCATTATCCCCTTGTCATCATTCAGAGCGGACAGGCAGAAATCAGGAATTCAGCAAACAAAGTATTTACTTTTGGTAAAAATGAGATAATTTACAGTGATATTTATTCTGTGTATGAAGCATTCTCTTTCAGGGCTGTTACTCCTCTCACCTTTTTTAATCTTGACCAGGAGATGCTGAACAATCTGGCATTCGACAACCTTGAATTTCGGAAGCTGTTGTTTGAATTGATTGAAGAATCAACCGCCTAATTCGGACCTATGAATTTTGAGCACGATATATTTATCAGTTACGGCGCTGCCGGCAAGCAGGATAACCAGGACGGGGCTGCTTGGGCACAGTTGTTCTGCAATCATCTTGACGTTGTTTTGCAGCGTTTGTTTGATGAAAAGCCATCCGTGCTGTTGCAAAACGAATTGCTGACGCGTCAGCAGCAAATGAATGAAAACCCGGTTGATGTTTTTAAGAAAACCGGTGTGTTTGTGGTCATTATTTCGCCTGAAGATATCGGATCGGATGATTATATGAAAGAACTGGGCCGCATCTATGAGGCGGTTTATCCTTCACCGGGGGACAATCAGACCCGCAACAGGATCTTTAAAGTCCTGACCCTCCCTCTGCAGGACGAGAAAGAACTGGAATTGATGAAAGCGGAGCTGCGGTATAATTTTTATGAAATCAACCGGTACAATAAAAAACCCCTGACCTATCCCCTGCAGGGCAACCAGCTGCCCGATGACAAATTCTGGTCAAAGCTGGTTGACCTTGCCTATGATATATACAATTCCCTGCAGGAAATAAAAGAACCCGGAAAGGTTGTTCATTCAGAAAGCAACCATCGTACTATTTTCCTGGCAGAAACCAGTTTTGACCAGCAGGAAAACCGCGATATTCTGAAACGTGAATTACGGCACCTTGGGTATAAGGTACTCCCTGTATTGTCGATCCCCGGTGAAAGCGAGCATGCCCGCACTGTCATTGAAGAAAATGTCCGGCAATCGGTTGTTGCCATACACATGATGGGTGCTTATTACGGCGAATTCATTAAAAATGCCAAGTATTCCCTGATTGATTTTCAGGCCCGTGTGGTAAAGGAGTTTATTGAGTCTAAAGAAAAGTGCCTCAAACCTTACCAGATCATATGGATCCCGAGCGACCTCAAAACCACCGATCAGCGGCAGTCGCTATACCTGAAGAGAATTAAACGCGATGAAACACAGGAAAAGACTGAAATTATTGAAGCACCGCTGGAAGTTTTTAAGACCATCGTCAACAATAAACTGAATGAACTGGCCGTTGCACCTGTAATGACTTCTGAAACAGGATATTCACTTTACCTGATATGCGAAGAAACGGAAAAACCCGACCTGCAGGATTATATCAATCTCATCCAGAGCCGTGGATTCAGGATCCTAACCAGTGTGCCTGCAGAAAAAGAATATTATTCCATCACGGAACACATCCGGTTATTGAAAAAAGCAGACGCCGTTTTGATTTATAAAGGCGATAGTTCAATGGAATGGTTGAACAGCAAATTACGGGACCTTGTTAAAGTACCCGGATTCGGAAAAGAAAAACCTTTTAAAGCGATTGGTATTTTTTCTCCTCAGAAAACAACTGACAAATCTTTATTATTTTTACGGAATGTTACGGTTATCTGGAATGAAGAAATTAACAACACGGCCATTCATCATTTTCTTGATCAGATTATTAAAAAATGACTGAAAACGTAATCGGGCATATTAAAACAGGGACTTTATCAATTACAAATCCATTCCCCGGATTAAGGCCATTTACCGTGGAAGAAAGTCATTTGTTCTTTGGAAGAGAAGGTCAAAGTGAAATCGTGCTGGAATATCTGGCCAAAAATCATTTTGCAGCTGTTACCGGTGCATCCGGAAGCGGGAAATCATCGCTGATTTACTGCGGACTTATTCCCACTCTTTACGGGGGTTTTATTACCGATACCGGGTCATACTGGAAGATTATTGCCGTCAGACCCGGCAACAGTCCCATTGAAAATCTGGCCGAAGCCCTTGCAAGAAGTGAAAAGGCAGACCCGGAACCCGATGGTCTTTCCATTCGGAAGCAAATTCTTCTGTCGGTATTGAGAAGAAGTTCATTCGGTCTGGTGGACGCAATCAAACAGATGAAAATTGCCGGGAACGAAAATGTGTTGCTGATCATCGACCAGTTTGAAGAATTGTTTCGTTTTAAGGAAAGCCGGAAAGACAGCACGACTTTTAATGAAACCGAGGCCTATATCAAGCTCCTGGTCAATGCAATCCGGCAGAAGGGATACCCGATATACGTTGTGCTTACCATGCGGAGCGATTTTATTGGAGAATGTTCTCAATTTCAAGAACTTACGAAGTTAATCAACACCAGCAACTTTCTCATCCCGCAGATGACCCGTGATGATTTCCGTGAGGCCGTATTAGGTCCGCTGGCCGTGGGTGGCGCTGAAATTGATTCACAGCTGTTGCACCATATCCTGAATTCCCTTGAAGACAAATCCGACCAGTTGCCGGTATTGCAGCATGCCATGATGCGTACCTGGGAATTTTGGATCCACAACAACGAGCCCAGCATCCCAATAAAAATGAGGGATTATGAAGCCGCCGGCCGTGTGGAAAATGCCCTTTCCATGCATGCCAACGAAGCATTCGAGGAATTATCGGAAGACGGGAAGCGTGTATGCAAAAGCATTTTTAAATGCCTTACGGAAAAAGG